>WTCK01000008.1 GCA_013138615.1 Candidatus Thorarchaeota archaeon
CCCACACACAGGACATGTGTATGAATGAGGAAGACCTGGGAAGGGTTTGCCTTCGACACGTTCATCATAGACCCAGTTACACACAGTACATCGATATTTTGCCATGCAGAGACCTCACACCAGACCCCCTATTGTGAAGGGGGTTTTCTCTTTTCCTTGCCGCATCTAATAAACATGGCACATAAAGAGACACTTATAACATAATTAACCATTGTTAACTAATATACAGTTATGGAGAACTTAACAATGGAAGACATGATTAGAATGTTAGCAGATGCTCCTGAGGAGCAAAAGCTTCAGATGGTTACTGAACGAGTCAAGATGATTGCGGGCCAACCTGACGATCAGAGAGTTCAGTCTGTGAAGAGCATGGTTATAGCAATTTCCAAGCTTGATAAGAAGAAGAAAGGTCCATTCCACGATGTACGTATCAAGGCCATAATGAGCCTCTCACCTGAAGAGAAAACGGCTATGATGGTTGCTCGAGCCAAAGCAGTACCCGATCTTCCGGAGGATGTCGATAAGGAAGACACAAAGTACGTATTTGCATCAGTGAAGGAGTATCCTGAAGAGATGCAGAAGGCATTCATGGTAGCCCTCAAGAATGCGTTCGATGTTGCAGGAATACCGATGCCCGACATGCCATGAATGGCGTAATAGAAACTTGTTCGTACTCTGATTGATTCGCCCTTGAATCAGCCGGAGTACGATGCTTCTTGCATATTCCACATGTGGGGTTAAGATTATGATGGATGGATTAGTAAAAAGATACAGAACAATACTGATGGTCGGGATGTTACTCGTAGTAATTTCCTTCTTTGTCGGTATCTGGAGAGTAATTAACCAGGCCACATTAGAAAGCATAATTGATACATCATCTGCGGCGTATCTGTCTGCTTCTGCTATTGAGGCCATTCTGCATGCGTATGCAGAGATTGTGCCACTATTTGGACTTGGCATTCTCAAGCTTGGAATAGGGTTCGCGATTGTTACGATAGTTGTCAGCCTTAGAACAACTGGTGAGAACGCAAGCACAAGTCTTGCAAAAATCGACCTGCAACCACCCGAGGTGAAGCCACCGCTCTATGCGCGGATATTCGCAAAAATGCTAGTCTTAGGCATATTGATAGAATTGGTTGCCGTGTTCATCACCATAGCATGGATGGCAGCCGAGGTCGCTATCATTGATCCGGGTTTGGCACACCTCTTTGAGATATTTGCCGAACCTCTTGAGGGCTTAGGAGTTTCATTGCTGATTGGGGGCATAGCTTTAGGGCTTGCAACAATTGTACTGAATCTCATGACCCAAGCGATTGTTCTACCGGGAAGACTCATTCAGATGGCAACAGGAAAGGAATCAAATCCTGGGAGCATCAAGGAGTTGTTCCCAAAGCGGACACTGATGGCCACGTACCTAGGAATGATCATCACAGCGACTGGCCTTATTCCACTAGCCTTCATTAGACTGTTCATAGACATTCCAACTCCAACCTGGGAGAACTGGATGTTCGTCGGAATTGGAATTATGCTATTCTCGATTGCATACTGGCTCCTTACCATAATCAAATGGCTGCGGGCACAGAGGGTCAATCTTGGCAAAGCTGTTGCCCAGTCCGCTGAAATAGATGTTCCAGAGATAGAATCGACTCTATCAATTACCAAATTAGTTCCGATACTGGCGTTCATCGGATTACTCTGGATGGTATCCTTCGCGATACTGGGCTTGCTATTCCCAACCGGGTTGCTTAATCCATTTGGACCACTGGTTAGACCTGGTAAAGCCATTGGAATGGCTACAATCTTTCTTGGAATCGGGTTGGCCCTGATGACAATTGTAGTGAATCTCAAACTCACTGCATTCATGCTACCTGGGTCGTTCTCCAAAATCGTCAGCGCCATTAAGGGTGAGAAGGTTGAAGGTGCACCTGGTTTCTCTGTCGGGAATCCGATGTCACTTGCACCCAAGAAACTCTTTGCCGGGATGATAGTAGGAGCAATCGTTGCAGCCTTGGGCACAATTCCGCTGGCTTGGATCAGGATAGCTATTCCAGACCTATTCTTCATTGCTGAACGCATGATTGGAACAACTGTTTCACTAGGCATTGGGATAATCTTCTTCTTCATAGGTCTCTTCTTCGGAACGATAGTGACCTTTGTGAGCGGAAGGCGAACAATGATCAGCGAAGGCATTGAAACCTGTGTCTACTATGTCGCTGAGAAGCAAAACAAGTAGATGAAACAATGAGGGTGGTGACCACTTGGTCACTCCCGCTCTTTTCTTTTATCGGAACCTAGTGCGGTAAGAAACAGGTTAGCCTGTTGGGACATACAACTTGAGTGGCAAACTTATGTGAATAGTTTTATATCGACTCCAGAGGCAAGCGGCTTCAGTTGAGCCTCGGTGGCCAAGCGGCTAAGGCGTTTCCCTCGTAAGGAAGAGATCGCGGGTTCAAAAAGAGTTGCGACTTCTGCAGCTTTTGAAAATCCCGCCCGGGGCTCCATTCCTTTTCTTCTCTTCGAGCCTTTCAAGTATAGACAATAAATCAGCTGGTTTTATCAGCGAATAGCAGCATGTACTGCGTGGAGTCGTGAAAGGAGAGCACGAAGTTGTCACGTAAGGCTACAGGCGTAGAAACCTTTGCCATTGTGCTGATCCTAGTTGGGCTCATGTATCTAATAACGGGCATTGGTGGAGTGATATTCGACTACATCAATGGATCTGGTAATATGGCCGCTTTTCTGATGTTATTATTCCCAATTTCCTTGATTGTTGGGGGATGGGGGCTTACAAAGCTCAAGTACTGGGCGTGGGTGTGTGCGATTGCATTAATTGTAATCGGGATTATCAGAACTGCCTACGACCTGATTATTTACGGCGCATGGCAGGACATTCTGGGGGTAGCAGCCCTCATCGTAATTCTCGTGTACTTCCTAACAGCGAAGACCCGAAGCCAGTTCACGTGGCGCTGAGCTCGAGGGTACTGAACAAGGGGTTCTAATCATACCTCGGGCTCCATTGCTCCCTTTTCGTGCAGGCTGCTCCTCAACCTGTGCAGGTTTCAACAGCTTTATTAAAAATTAAAAACCATTTTTGAGGAACAGGTGAAATAACAAATGAAAAACAAGAAATCAAGAAAGGTCTACATAAAGGCCTCAAAACCAGCCCTATTTGAGTGGCTGGCTGGAACTACCAGATAATCAAGAGTAGTTCACAACAAGAGAACAGATCGGATTGTCACTTTGATGTGACTCCCTCTGTTCCGAACATTATGATTTTGCTCGGGAAGATTTCTGCATCGTATAGAAATCCTTATCATTCATTCCTATACGGAATGCGATGAACTCCAAGGTCTTGATACTCCGTGAGCGCTTTCCTGGTATTCGGAGTGTCATCATTCCATACGTGCATATGCGGAGGTTGCCCAGCCAGGTTAAAGGCGCTAGGTTGAGGGCCTAGACTTTGTGGCATTTCACCACAACTTTGTGGTATTTCGCCGCGAAGGGGCTTTCTCGTAGGAGTTCGCGAGTTCAAATCTCGCCCTCCGCACCATTCTATTTCTTTGTAAGGCCAACAAGAAAGATGCCCAGTCTATGTTTGCCGTAAGAAGTCAAGCTGCCTTAGGAGGAC
>WTCK01000263.1 GCA_013138615.1 Candidatus Thorarchaeota archaeon
CTATGGGGGTGAGCCTACACTCAGGATTCCATTGATGACGAGAGTGATGGACCGATTCCCAAATGCTCGATTTATGATGCAGACCAATGGCCTCCTGCTCAATAGAATCCCGGAGGACTATGCAAGACGAATCCACTCCATGCTGGTATCGATCGATGGCCCCAAGGAAGTGACCGATGGCTACAGATCCAAGGGCGTCTACGAGAGAGTTCTTGAGAATGTACATTGGTTGAGTGATATCGGGTTTGATGGCGATATCGTGGCACGGATGGCAGTATCACAAGAGAGCGACATCTATCGTGATGTGCGCCATCTCCTCGATCTAAAGGAGCCTGTGTTTGATCATGTTCACTGGCAGCTCAATGCGATGTGGGATGCCGAGGGCAACTGGACCGATTTTGATGGTTGGGTGAAAGAATCATACAATCCAGGGATCACTCGGCTCGCGAAGGAATGGGTTGCAGGAATGAAGGAAGGGAAGGTTGCAGGAATCGTGCCATTCCTCCCCGTTATGCACACGATCCTGACAGATGAACCTTCACTCCTTCGGTGTGGCTCTGGTCGTGACACTTTCGCGATTCATGTTGATGGTTCAATCGGTGTATGTCCGATTTCCCCTGACTGGGAATTCTCAATAGTTGGAAACATCAGGAACACGAATCCAAGAAGCCTGAGGAATATCATGACCGTTGAAAATCCCTGCCCGACATGTGAGGAATATGGCGTCTGTGGAGGACGATGTCTTTTTGCAAATAAGCAGCGTCTGTGGGGACAGGAGGGTTTCGATAAGGTCTGTGATACAGTCAAGCACATGATATCTGCTCTGAGAGCAGAGGCACCCACGGTTCGTCAACTCATGAAATCTGGCGTCATCTCAGTTGATAGCTTTGTCTATCCTGAATTCAACAATGGATGCGAAATAATACCTTAGAGTGGTTCTTCTTCTTCCACTTCCTCGTTGAAGATTTTCCTCATGAGGACAATTTCTTCTCCAGATCGCTTTTGCCGGGTCGTTTCCTTGTAGCCAATGCGGTCATAGAATTTCTTTTGTTCTTCGACCCGACCATAGACCTCCAGCTCGATACAGAGTGCATCCATCCCTTCCATGAGATTCTCAGCATGTTGAACTAGCATTGTGCCGATTCTGCGATTGCGAAAATTGGAAGACACAGCTAATCGCTCAATAACGCCAATCTGACCCCGTTGTGTCACTCGCATGGTCCCGACTACTTGGTTGCCTACGAGAGCAACGTATTGATTGCCCATTTGTATGTGGCGAGATATCTTGCCCAAGTCCTCCTTCAGGGCCGCAGGAGGCCTTGAGAGCTTCTTTTTCACGGGCGCATACGCGTCATTTAGGATTTCCTTAATGAGGTCCACTTCGCTAAGTTCTGCGCGGCGAATCTTGACCTCAGCATAGTTGTAGATTTCTGGAAGCCTCCAGTGATTTGGTTCTCAATTCATAATGTGCACTGACAGACATAAATGATTTGGACAGGCCGCGAATCGCATATACTAAGCTATTCATGACGAAAAGAGAGCGAGTATTCAACCACACAAATCAAATACACAGGCCACCCTTTTCTAAGCCAGTTATGAAGAACCACTCGGTCGTTTCAATCCAGACCCAGGATAGAGATTGGGTCAAACAGGTTGTCACCGAACAGTGGGCATCATCCATTGTCGTCACACGAGGTCAAGTTCACAATCCAGCGAGTCTTCCCGGTTTCGTGTGCTGGAAAGGGGAGAAGAGAGTAGGTCTGGTGACCTATCGTGTTGAGAAACAGGAATGCGAGATTATCACTCTGAATAGTTTTGCTGAACGAGAAGGTGTTGCAACTGAGCTACTGCAAGCCGCTGAGAAAGCGGCGATACAATCTGGCTGCAACACACTGTGGGTGATAACCACGAATGATAATCTCGATGCACTACGCTTCTACCAAAGGCGGGGTTTCAGAATCGCTAAGGTCCACACTGATGCTCTGAAGGAGTCACGCAAATTGAAGCCAGAAATCCCAATAACAGGACTCCACGAGATTCCCATGCGCGATGAAATCGAGCTAAAGAAGAACCTGAACTGAATTGTTATTACTTGAAGGGCCCACTTCTCATTGCCCAGACAGCATCTTTTGAGAAGCCCCCGGGCAAGATCAATGCAATCAGACCGGCTACGATTAGAAGAATACCAAGAAGAAAAGCAAGAATTGCGTAGCCCCCGTAGTTTGACACGATAACCAAAGAACCCGTGTAGGCAGCAACTAGCACCACGCTAAGACCAAGAACGATGCCACCAACGACAATGGCGATTCCTAAAATGAAAAGAATACGACCTGCGCGCTTCAGCCTTGGCTGAGCCGGCCAACCTGTGTCTGCTTCTTCGTTCATTGCTTCCCCTCATGTATTATCTTAACCCTTATCGAAATAAAGTTTGGGTTCAAGTAAGGGCAAGTTACAGTATCTTTAATACAGGTCAGGAGCAAATACTGCAAGCACTCGGAGGAGTAAACATGCCTGAAAAGGAAAACGATGAAGTAGTAGATTCTCAGAA
>WTCK01000071.1 GCA_013138615.1 Candidatus Thorarchaeota archaeon
ATGAACTCAAACCGATTCACCCAGGTACTGTGCGATTAGCTGCATATCGGGGCCTCCTGTGAGAGAGAGAAATATCTCTTCCAAGGAACTCTGACCTTTGGCTTTCATCCTGAGCTCCTCCATGGTCCCCTCTGCAATCAACTCCCCCTCGTTGATGATTCCTATTCGGTCGCACATCCGCTCTGCAATTTCAAGAATATGTGTCGACATCAAGATTGTTGTGCCCCGCTCTCGCAAGCCATTCAGAATCTCCTTCATTGTGGCAGCTCCACGAGGATCTATTCCCGCTTGCAGCTCATCAAGGATGAGCACTTTTGGTTTGTGTATCAGCGCTGCGACCAGACTAATCTTCCTTGACATTCCCTTCGAATAGGTTTCTATGAGATCATCGCTGGCATCACTGATGTCGAGAAGATTCATGAGTTCCTGAATGTCATCCTCACGTTCTGGACCTCTCGGCACTCGCCAGATATCGCTGATGTAATTGATGTACTCCCAGCCAGTTAGCCTCTCAGGAAGTACTGGCTCCTCAGGGACATAGCCCATTACGCGCTTTGCAGCGACTATCTCCTCTCGAATGTCATGGCCAGATATTCTAGCACTGCCAGCAGTGGGTTGCAAGAGTCCAAGGAGCATTCGCATGGTCGTAGTCTTCCCAGATCCGTTGGGCCCGAGAAGACCGTAGATTTCTCCGGGATTGACCTGAAAGGATAGGTTTCTCACTGCAATGAATTCGTTGAAGACCTTTGTAAGCTCCATAGCCTCAATCATTGAAATCAAGCTCTCTTTCGTCGATGTTAACGATTTATGCCTTAGTATCTGGGCTGCTGCTTCTAAAGAATAATAAGATAGCATGAAACCCTCCTGAAATCATAATGACACTCGAAACTTGGCGACTGTTGGACCTCGGTCCAATTGACCCGCTGGAAACTCAAACAATCTATGACATGATTGCCCAAGGAATAACTGAGGGCGAATCTGAGAATACTCTCGTTATCTGTTGGCCGGCAAAACCTCTCGTTAGCTTGGGTTACTTCCAAGAGATTGACAAAGATATTGACCTTGATTTCTGTCGGAAGAATGACATCTTTGTTACTCGAAGAGTGATTGGCGGTGGCGGGGTCTACCTTGACGAAGGCCAGATGTTCTATCAACTCATAGGTAGAATCGACAGTCCAACAACACCAAAGGGCATAGACGCATACTACCGAAAATTCCTGCAGGCGCCGGTCCAAGCCTATAGGAATCTTGGAAGCGATGCTGAATTCAAACCGGTCAACGATATTCAAGCTGGAGGTAAGAAGGTTTCTGGAAACGGAGCGGGTGATGTCGGTGACGCAAGAATCCTGACTGGAAACCTCATCTTCGATTTCAACTTCGATATGATGGTGAAGGTGTTGAGAGTGCCTGATGAGAAGTTCAGGGACAAGATTGCTAAGAGCCTGAGAGCGAGAATGAGTACAATCCTACTAGAAACAGGGGGAATGCCAGACCGTAACGAAGTCAAAAAGGACCTTGTGCGTCTGTACGAGGAAACCCTTGACATCGAACTCAAACTAGGACAATTATCAGATTGGGAGAAAAGCCGAATGGCCCAGATGAGGGGCAAGTATCTCTCTGACGAATGGTTGCACTGGAGACGAGGTGGAAGACTCGATGCTAGAACAGTGCGAATCTCGGCGACAACACAGATTGGAACTGCTAACTACAAAGCTGAGGGAGGACTCATCAGGGTCACCGTGGAGGAAGTTGAAGATCGAATCCATGAGATAATCATCAGTGGCGATTTCTTCATGCTGCCAAGCGATGCCATCTCCGGACTTGAGAAGGCGCTTGTTGGAGCGAAGACGACTGAGGAAGAAATCCTTATGAGAATCGAGAGAGCCTACAAGGACCTCAAGATTGAATCCCCACTCGTAACTCTTGAAGACTTTAACGAAGCTATTAAGATGGCTCTAACACAGAAGTAGAGTGCCTCAATTGAGCCCCCACAAAATGGGGAGTACCGAACATGGGAATACAAAGACCCTTTCGTGTGCTGGCTCCCGGGCGTGTTTGCCTTTTCGGCGAGCATAGCGACTACCTAGGGTTGCCTGTGATTCCTGCAGCGATAGACAAGACAATTGAGATTTACTCTTCACCACGAGATGACAAGTCGATAGCGGTGAACTATGTTGACTTGGGAACAACAGACTCGTTCCAGCTTGACACTAACATCACTTACAGAAATAAACGGGACTACCTTCGTAGCGCGTTCAATGTCCTTTCGCGAAGGAAAATACAACCTTCACTTGGTGCTGATCTTAGAGTGAGTGGTGATATCCCCTTTGCTGGAGGTCTCTCGAGCTCCTCAGCCCTATCCGTTGCATCAGTGATGACTGTTGCGCAGATGGCGGAATCTACACTAGAGGAGGAAGAACGCGTCCAATTGGCATTTGATGCTGAGGTCACCGAGTTCGGAGAGAGTGGGGGCATGATGGACCACTTCGCATCGGTCATGGGAGGAATCATTCACGTTGACTGTGGACATAGCAACCAGTTGACTAGGCTCGATGCGCACCTTGATGGCATTGTCATAGGGGATAGCCAAGAGAAAAAGCAAGACACAGTCGGAGACCTGAGAAAGATACGACTGGCAGTGGAGGAGGGCTATCGACACTTGACATCACAGATTGATGATTTCGATCATAGAGAAACCCCCCTTATCGAGGTTCAGGAGCATCTGGACAAGATTCCAAAGCATTGCAGGGTCATCACAGAAACCACCATTCGGAATAGAGATCTCACAAGCCGAGCTCTAGACATCCTGAAAAGCAGGCGCCCAGACCCGGAAATCATTGGCGCAATGTTGGGTGAAC
>WTCK01000184.1 GCA_013138615.1 Candidatus Thorarchaeota archaeon
TCTAGATGCCGAGAATAGGTCTCAGTGTAGGTTGAATCATCGATGCTGCCCTCTTTCTTTGCATCCGTAGTCCCTGGCAATGAAGGTCACCTCACGTCTTCTTCGAGTGTTCAGGATTTAAGGATTCCTTTGAAGAAGTACCATCGACGGTAGCTTCTGATAACAAATGAAAGTTTGAGTCACAATATTGTGTCGGGTCGGCAATGCTTATTTGTTGATATACAATGGAATTACTTGAAGAGGGATATTCCCGTGCCAAGCTGTGAGTTATGTGGTCGAAACATGAAAGGTGCTGGCCGTAATGTCACCATAGAGGGTGCTGACATGCTTGTATGTCCACAGTGTGCCGCCAAGTTTGGAGGACACACAAGGGATCCCGCTCCAAGAAGAATCCATTCAGCTCCGAAAAGGCCCTCATGGATAGGCGGCCCGCCTGAACCTTCAAGGGCTCCTCCTACCTCCGCACCTCCACGAGCTGGCGTCAAACGAAGGCCAAAGCCCAGAGGTGCTTTGCTCGACGATATGATTCTGATTGAGGACTACGCACAAGCTATTCGAGGTGCTAGGCAGAAGAGGAATCTGAACCAAGAGGAGCTTGCCCAAAAAATCGGTGAGAGAGTTTCGACTCTGCAAGGCATTGAATCTGGCAGGCTAAAGCCCACCAAAAAGACGATTCGGGGGTTAGAGAGAGAGCTTGAAATCTCTCTGCTGGAATCTATCGGACCTGTGCCGATAAAGAGTGATCGCGCGCAGTCGGGAGGAAGCCCCACACTCGGAGATGTTGTACGTATCAAACGAAAGAAGTCTCAAAAAGACAAAGCCACGTAATAGCTCTTATATAGTATCTAAACCATTACTATTACAGGGCCATATATCTCAACTAACATGTTTCAATGATAGTACGAAACTAGTCGGCCATCCAGATTCAATATGTTAAGGTGACTACTTCCATGGTACACAGCTCCTTCAATCATGACCTTTTTCGTCTTGTAGTGGAGGAGATAGCAGGGAAAGAGGGAGTCGATGTATCAACAGTTCTCGTGAACACTGAAGAAACAACTGATGAGGAAATCGCTACAAAGACCGATCTTAAGCTGAATGCAGTTCGCAGAATACTATACAAACTTCACGACAATCATCTCGCATCGTACAGACGAATCCGTGACACTAACACTGGCTGGTTTCTGTACTATTGGCGTATCGATCCAAAAAAGGCTCAATCTCTCGTGAACAGAAAGAAAATGATGGTTTTGAACCTGCTAGAACAACGATTAGAACACGAGAGCAACAACGATTTGTATACCTGTGTAAACAGGGATTCCTCTCCGGTCCCCTTTGAGGAAGCAATGAGCCTCTCGTTCCGGTGTCCTGTATGCAATAGCCAACTGGAGTATGTAAATAACGAGAAGGCAATCAACTTTCTCCGCAAGCGCGTGGAAGAACTCAAAGCCGACCTGAAGGCCCCCTCGTAGTTTCTCCATGTTGCAGGAAACTGGCTCGTGTGCAAAAGGTACTTAGCAATTGCATAGATGCCATCTTTGTCAGGAAGGGCCATATTTGAAGATAACACTCATTGCTCGGGCATACGGTCCGTATCGAGGACGCATACTAGGTCTGATAAAATCTGAAATTTCAAACATGATTTCAGAACTCGACGCAGAGGTACAGAAGGCAGCTACTGACAAGAGAGGCCACATCATCCTCTCAATCACAGGAAACGAAGAGGAATTCATCGCTAATGTTCTGAATCGTGAGTACGGTATAGTACCAAAACCAGAGAAGCTCACGATTGGACAAGTTGAAAATGGTTACCTTGTGGACGTCGGCAAAGTGGGATATGGACTATACGTGAATGTTGGTGTTTCAAAACCGAGTCATATGGACGCTTTGCTACCGTTGCACAAGATTCGCAATCAGCTTGAGATGCCGAAAACTCCACTGCGAAAAATCGCCAGAGCCCTTATCCTTGTTGACAATCTCCCTGTTGAAGTGGTATTGACTGGCATTGACACGCACAACTCTAAGATAGAGGCAGAGTTCAGCAAGCAGACTCTCGATAGAATCGAACGGTGGAGCAAGGATGATCATGATCGCCTCCTTGTTTTCGGGGTTACCAGAGAGCTACTTGACAGAGTTCTCTCAAAATCGGGCCATGAAGGGGACATCTACAGAATTGAGAGGATTGGTCCTTTCGAGTATTCTCTAAGATGCAAACGAAGCACACGTGCTTCAGGGATAGTCACAGCCATCGGGCCCAAACTAAGGGGCGTTCCAATGCATTTAGTCATTCCGCGCGAAATGGAGGCGATTCGCGATGCCAAGACTTGATGTCTGGCTCACAGAACAAAAACTGTTCTCATCTCGCCAAGTGGCAAAACGTGCGATACGAGCTGGCGGTGTTACGGTCGATGGAAAACTAGCCAAACCATCAACTTGGATTTCAGGCAAAGAAAAGATTCTAGTCAATGACCGTGCATCCAATACTCCACAGGGTTACTCCAAACTGATGGCGATAGAATCCGCACTCGACATTCAGTTTGTTAGCCCTGGCATCTTGGCTCTCGATATCGGCAGTTCAGCTGGTGGGTTCCTGACCTATCTGGCAGAGAAGGGCGCCAAAGCTATCGGTCTCGAATTTTCAGGAGATTTCTTTATCCAATTGAGCGCAATCTCGGAAAAATATCCAGATGTTTCGGTTCTCTTATGTGATGCATTTGAAGTCGACCCTATGATTATCTGCGGCCCAAATGAGCTCGATCTTCTACTTGTGGACGTCACAACAAATCCCGATAATACAATTACCTTGACAAAACGATTTACGCCTTTGTTGAAGCGAGGCGGCATGATTGTCGTAGCGATGAAAATCAAACCAACAAGTGAGGAATTACATATTCTACAGGATAGGCTGGCTGAGCTCGGTTATAGGGATATTCAGAAGGTTGTCTTAAATCAATCTCGGCAAGAAGTGCATCTAATCGCCACTCACCAGTAAGCAACGCTTTTATTCAGCCTACTGTTTGACACGCCTCACAGGGGCGGTAGTCTAGCCCGGCTATGATGTCTCGCTTACACCGAGAATCCAATAAGCATGAAGCTTGTTGGCCTCGAAGGTCGCTGGTTCAAATCCGGCTCGCCCCACCATACTTCTAATACACCTGTCATCAATCACCAAAGCATTGAAGAGCCAATTTGCTTGCCCAGAGTCTTGCGGTGAGTTCCTGCGGGTTTGACCAGAGCAAGCGGGAGTAGCCAAGAATGGTCAAAGGCGGCGGACTTAAGATCTTATGAAGATAAGGGGTCATTCGAATGAGATATCCGCTCTCGTAGGAGTCCGTGGGTTCAAGTCCCACCTCCCGCACCAATCCTTCTAAAAGTGAAACATCCATCTGAGTACAAAACAGCTTCTGGGCGAAGATTTATGACCACGCCAAAGGCGAAGAGTTGCGGAACTCATAGGTGAGGATGGCATTGACTCTGAATGACTCTGGTTATAGGGGCCTAGTTCTTGAGAAACTATCCGCTGCTGGCGCAAAGGTCGGTAATACAATCACAATCGACCATCAAGGACGAGAGTATGTAGGCATTCTTATGCCTCGCGCACAGGTTGGACGCGATCCCGACCATGTTGTGATAAAGCTCATTTCGGGATACAATGTTGGCATTCGGCTGAATGAGTTGTCTAAAATTCACTCGGTTAAATCGGGAAAGAGAAGAAAGCGGCCCGCAGAAAAGGCTACATCCAAAGCATATTCCAATCTGCCTACCGTTTCAATTTTGAGTACTGGGGGTACGATTGCAAGCAAGGTAGACTATCAGACTGGCGCTGTTAATCCTGCATTGTCTGCACAGGATCTCTATGATACAGTTCCCGAGCTCAAGGATCATGCGAACATTCACGCTCGCATTGTAATGAGCGTTCTTTCAGAGAACATTCAACCTGCCGATTGGACGAAGATTGCTAGAAGTGTTTCATCCGAAATCAAGAAGAGAGTAGACGGAGTTGTCATTGCTCATGGCACTGATACGCTCGGAATCACTTCTGCTGCGCTTGCTTTTGCACTCCAAGATTTACCTGTTCCAGTCGTTCTTGTAGGCTCCCAAAGGTCATCTGATAGACCGTCTTCTGATGCTGCTATGAACCTGATTAGAGCAACTGATTTCGTCGGGCATGCGAATGCTGCAGAGATTATGGTGGTAATGCACGGTGAAACAGATGATACATTCGCATATGCACACAGGGGAACTCGAGTGCGTAAGTGCCACACTAGCAGAAGGGATGCTTTCCAGTCAGTTAACCACAGTCCCTTATTCAGAATAGATGAAACGAACATAGTTGAGCTGTCTGCTCCTCTTCTGCCACGAAATCCCGAGCGCAAACTCAAGTTGAAGCCCAAGTTTGATGATCGTGTCGCTATCGTGAACACTTTCCCAGGAATCAAACCTGATGTGATTGATGCGTACATCGACAACGGATACAGAGGACTTGTACTGGCTGGAACTGGTCTTGGACATGCTCCTGAACACATTCATCCAACACTGAAACGAGCCATAGACGCTGGCGTCATTGTGGCCATGACAAGCCAATGCATCTGGGGGCGTGTCAACATGAACGTATATCGACCAGGCGTGGAGATGCTCGAAATGGGCGTCATATCATGTGAGAATATGCTAACCGAAACAGCGGCTGTCAAGCTAATGTGGCTTCTTGCAAACATGAAAACTCTAGAGAAGACACACGATGCAATGTCTGAGTGCATCGTTGGCGAGATAAACATGCGAACTGAACAGTCCGAGTATCGAATACAGTCGGAGGTCAGTTGAGTGAGCGACACCGGTCGCTACAGGAAAATAGGCTTAATGGTGGGACTTGAACTTCATCAGCAACTCAATACATCTCGCAAGCTCTTCTGCCACTGTCCGACAATGATTCGTGACGACAAGCCTGACGGTGGGTTTGTGAGAAGACTCAGACCCACACAGAGCGAAATGGGCGCGGTTGATCCCGCAGCACTTTTTGAGTTTCAAAGGAAGAAGAAATTCTATTACGAGTATTACAATGACACAACTTGCTTGGTGGAGGCTGACGAGGAGCCGCCTCACAATCTGTGTGAAGAGTCCATCGATGTGGCTCTTACAATGGCTACATTCCTAGGTTCATCTCCGTTAGATGAGATACACGCAATGAGGAAAATCGTGATAGATGGTAGCAACACAACTGGTTTTCAACGCACAGCCATTATTGCCATGGGTGGCAAAATCTTGGTGGGGACCAAAGAAATCGGCATACTGGCAATCAGCCTTGAAGAGGATGCGGCCCGCAAGATCGCAGATAATGACGAAGAGAACATGAAGATATATCGACTAGACAGATTAGGCATTCCTCTGATTGAGATTGCAACAGCTCCTGACATCAGAACTCCCTCCGAAGCTCAAGAAACTGCTTTGGCAATTGGTCTGCTTTTGAGATCCACTGGAAAGGTAAAGCGCGGACTTGGCACAATCCGCCAAGATGTTAACGTGTCCATCAAGGGAGGGGCCATTATCGAAATCAAGGGATTTCAGCAACTCGACATGCTATCTACTCTTGTCGAACTAGAAGCCCTTCGGCAGGAGCGCTTGTTGGAGATACGCGACGCTCTACATGAGCGCAACATTTCTCCTAAGCAAATCAGTAGCGAACCGGTAGACGTCAGCGCAATCTTTGCAAAATCAGGCTCCAAGATGATTAAGAAGGCGTTGAAGGCCGGCCACACGATCTATGGGGTGCGGCTTCTAGGCTTTGCTGGGCTGGTAGGGCGTGAGTTGCAACCTGAGCGCAGGCTTGGCACAGAACTATCAGACTATGCCAAATTTTGGGGGGACGTAGGAGGCATCTTTCATACTGACGAACTGCCAAGATATGGAATATCCGCACAAGAAGTAGTCCAATTGAGAGAAGCCGTAAGCGCAGGGACTCAGGATGCCGTAGTAATAGTCGCAGCCCCGAGGCGCAATTGCGTGGACGCACTTGAGGCGGTAGCGCGACGAGCACGTAAGGCAATTGACGGTGTGCCAACTGAAACCCGAACCCCACTGCCTAACGGAACGACGAAATATGCACGCCCTCGCCCTGGCGCGGAGAGGATGTATCCGGAAACTGACGTGAGACCCGTAAAAATAACGCAGTCCCGTTTGAAGCGGGCTAGGAAAAACATGCCTGAAACCTTTGATAGCAAAGAGAAGCGATTCGTCAAGGAATATGGTCTCAGCAAAGACCTTGCGTCACAGATGGTGCGTTCTCTGAATCTTCCACTATTTGAGCAAATCATGAGCGAGATGAAAGCTCCTGCAACACTATTGGCCGTGACACTGGAGAATACGGTTGTAAGTCTCCATCGCGATGGTATTCCTATTGAACGGTTGGAGGATAATCACTTCCGGCAGCTCTTCGAATGCGTCACTAAAGCTGAAGTTTCTTCAGATGCAATCCCTGCAATTCTGACACATCTTGCGAATAATCCCACTTCTGGGATTCAAGATGCGCTGGATGCAACAGATCTTGGCAAAATAGATACTACCGAGCTCGAGAACTTGATTCGAGAGGTAGTGGAGGACCGAATTGACTTCGTACACGAACAAGGAGAGAGAGCACTCGGTGGGCTCATGGGTATTGCAATGAAGCAGCTAAGAGGAAAGGCCGACGGGAAAGTCATCAAGAAGCTTCTTGCAGCTGAGATTCAACGTGTTCTTGCGCCTGCTGAAGAATAGATTTAAGAGTCCGCACCATCGGCCCGTCTAACTTGAATCACGTGCCGGAGTGGCCTAGCTTGGTTAGGGCGCGAGACTCATAATCTGACTGGATCAGTTCAGTCAAAATCATGGGGTCATTGTCTCAAGCCTGACCCGAGATGAGACATCTCGAAGTCGAGGGCTCGAATCCCTCCTCCGGCACCACCACATACTACTGCTTTGCAGGTATGTTTTTGTGTATACATAATTTCTCGGTAGGAATGAGATTCGACCTGCAAAAAGAGAGGTTACCTAGAATGAAACTTTCCTTCAAGACCCTTGATGATGTTGAAACTAAAGGAAAGCGAGTATTGGTTCGTGCCGACATAAACTGCTCTGTTGACCCCGATACTAAGAAGATAACCGACGCTTCTAGAATAGATGCCATTGTTCCCACACTCAAAGAATTGTCCAAAAGCAAGGTTGTGTTGATGGCACACCAAGGACGTCCGGGCAGTAACGATTTCATATCGCTTGAACAACATACTGAGATTCTGCAGGGACTGGGGTTCAATGCGAGCTTTGTGGACGATATCTTCGGAGAAAGAGCCAAGGCGGCCATAGAGAAGGTGCAGGTGGGAGAGATACTTGTTCTCCAAAACGTGAGAATGTTCGAGGGTGAACTGAAGAAAGCACCGCCAGACGAAGTCGCAAAAGAGGCAATCGTCCAGGAGCTTTATCCCTTGTTTGATCTGTTCGTGAACGATGCGTTTGGTGCAGCACACAGGTCTCAAGCGTCACTTGTAGGTTTCACGACAGTACTGCCTTCAGTTGCAGGTCGGCTTGTTGAGAAGGAGATTCGTGTACTGACCGAGGCCACAGCTACAGAGAAGCATCCATGGATTCTTGTATTCGGCGGAGCTAAGGTCGCTGGCAAGGTGAAGACTCTAAACAAACTATTGGCCACTGGACGAGTAGACAAGGCACTACTAGGGGGCCTTCTTGGTCAGCTGTTCTTGATCACAAAGGGCTTGATTCCCACCGAATACTCTGCTCCAATCAAGGGTTTCGAATCGGCAGTGGAAACAGCAACAGAACTCCTAGAGAAATATCCGAACATATTAGTTCTCCCAGAGGACGCAGCCGTTGAGAGAGATGGAAAGCGATTCGAATGCGCCTTCAATGAGATGAACGGTGATCCGTTTTTCGATATTGGACCGTCCACAGCCAAGAAGTACATGCGGATGATAAGTGAAGCTGCCGCAGTATTCGCGAACGGTCCTCTTGGATACTTCGAGAAAGAGCCATTCGCCAAGGGTACACTCAGTGTTCTAAATGCAATTGCTGAGTGCGAAGGTGTTACAGTTGTTGCCGGGGGGCACCTGGGAGCGATGGCAATAAACGAAGGCTTTGCAGACCGGGTTTCACACATCAGTACGGGGGGTGGAGCCACGATTAACTTCTTGACAGGGAAAAAGTTAGATCTCGTGGTTGCGCTCGAATCCGCGGCACAGAGGATGGTGTAGTCATGCAGCTGCTGGAATTTTCACATATTCTTCTCATCTATCTAATCGCTGTGAACATCCTTACTTCCATTCTAATGTGGTGGGATAAAAGAAAAGCTAAGAAGAAAGAGCGGCGAATCGCAGAAGCCACGCTTCTACTGCTATCATTTATTGGTGGCGCTCTGGGCTTATTCATCGGAATGTTCAAGTTTCGGCACAAAACTTTGAAACGGTCATTTCGAGCAGTTGCTGTCATTAGCCTTATCGTTTCCCTATTGATTTACTGGATTGCTTTCAGAATACTGACATTTGGCCCTGTGCCTATGGTGTAAGATATTCAACCACGCCAATATAGTGAAGGTGAGTGTAGAACGAAGCAGTGCTGCCATATACTAATCACACCAGAGAAGAAATCTACATGCACAAAGAAATGGTTGATGAGGGCACAATTAAGCACCCTCATGATTTCAGGTTTACCAGGGTTCAGGCCTTGGCCGTGAGGGCTCGTTCATACACTCGGATGCTGATTATGCCCGATTACAACCACTGAAACAATTGCGACCAATCCTAATCTCTTTCAGCCACAAGACCGCGCATTGGCATTGTCCTCGGTCTAGAATTTGCTAGGTCCTTATATCGTGAAATTCGAGCACATTGATGTCCAATCAGTGAATCAATCTGTAACACAGAGTAATGCCAGTTCTAATAATTCTCGCAAAATGAAAATGGAGCCCCGGGCGAGATTCGAACTCGCGACCTGCTGATTACAAGTCAGCCGCTATAGCCCCTAAGCCACCGAGGCAGTCCTAAGTGAATCAAGCAGCATATCGGCTTTAAAAGCTGCTCTTCAAGATTCCTTCAACTGTGCGTTTCCGATGGCAGGAGCGGTTACTTCTAGTCATGATAGATATTATCGATGATTATAGCGTAAGCTAGCAGCATCAATCGATCAACATCCGGATCCACTACGTGAATCACATACCTGTCCTTGAAGTTGAACATAGGCGCAAACACATCACGCCATTTGTCTCCTTTCTTGATGGTAGCATACACTTTCTTCTTATCCTTCGGATGACGGATTTCGAAATTCCATTTCGTCACGCCACCCTGCGCCTTGAATATGATATTGTCTTCGGGATCATAATAATCCACTGAGCCTCGAAAGGCAACCATTGGCTTCTTCGCACGACCTATAAGCTGCCCTTCTGGGGTTTTCACATCATAGACTTGCCGCACAGCAGCTAGTTTCTTGTTAATGATACAGACTGGCGTTTCATCAACATTTTGCAACTGGATCTCCGCACGTAACGACATTAGCTTTCTCTTCATTAGTCCAATCTTGTTGCCGTCTGTGTCAAGAATTTCGCCACCACCGAACTTCCAAGTCTTCTCGTGAATTACGTAGTGAGTAATCGTAGGGTCCAACAGGTTCATCTTTTACACACTCCCTTGTGATATTCTTACGCTACCTATTAAGCGAATCTCGGCTGGAATTAGGAACCAATGACCCGTCCAAAGGCACGCTTAGGTTGTGCATTCCATCACGCACATGTTTATGTGCCAATGAGCGCATCTAACCTTCAGAAATCCGGCCATAGCATAAAGTCCCATATCACACGCGGGTCATACAAAGCCTAAATGCTACGGGAAAGCTCAAATAGCATACAGGATTTCCTCAAAGGACGACGTACAACTAGGTGATACATTTGCAATCGGAACCGTACACCCAATTCACTGAAGCTATCTTTAACCTATTCAAAGGCCTCTCCGACGCGCTCATACCCCATGGAATACCATTTGGCCCGATTGCTTGGTTCGTTATCGTTGTTACTGTACCCATGGTCATAGTCATAGCGTTTCTGCTGTATCGCAGCAAGAAATCTGCTGGCGGCTTGCCTGATGGTGTACATAGAATCATTGCATCAACTGGCGATGTTTCCTCGGGCATTGCAGGTACAAAAAAGGTACAGTTCATCAAGACCCCCGGAGAAGCACTGGTCTTCCTCAAAGTGGAAGAGAATGCTATTCAGCAGGCTTTGGCTG
>WTCK01000132.1 GCA_013138615.1 Candidatus Thorarchaeota archaeon
GTTCAGCCTCCAATACTATAGAGTGGACATGTGCCTGTTCGTCCGTGGGTGCACCAACGACTCCTACTCGAGTCATGTCAGTGTTATAGCCACCTAATGAACAACCGCAATCCAAAAGAACGATATCATGTGTTGTTAGCTCTCTGGTCGACGGATGAGCATGGGGGAGGGCACTATTCGCTCCAAACTGAACAGCTGCGAATGTTGGTTTAGCACCCAGACGGATTGTTTCGTTTTGGACTATCTGCTTCATCTCCATCTCAGTCATTCCCAGTTGAGCCTTACTGAATGCCAACATGACAGCGCTATCAATAATTCGCCCTGCCTTCTTGATGAGATCGAGTTCTGCTTGACTCTTGATGATTCGCATCTCACCAAGATAGGGAGTCAGTGATACAGCACTCTTGAACCCCCCAATAGCTTTCTCAAGCGACCAGTATACACCAAGGGGCAGATTGTTATCAAGAAGAACCGAATAACCTGCTGTCTTTGAACTGAGTGTTTCTGAGATTAGTGAGTATGGGCTTTCATCCTCTTCCCAAGGCAAGATCTCGTTAATCCAAGTCCCACTTAAGAGGTTGGAAACCTCAAATGCAGGAGCTATCATCTTGGGCACGTCATCCGCTGTAAGAAGCAAACCAACAAGACGTTCACGCATCTCCAGATCCAGACCTGTGAGATACTGAAAGGCTGGCGAAGGCGTGAGAAATACAAAGTCCGAACCAGTTTCCTGGATATGGTGTCTGATTCGATCCACTCTCTTTTGAAAGACCTTATCATCGAGCATAGGTCAGCTCTCTCTACAATCCATACGAGAAATGACCAAGCAAATAATGCTGACGGTTTGAAGCTTCAGGCTGGTTTCCTAAGACCTAGAGTTAATAGGGGAGATGTCTGACCGGAGGTCTACTTCGGGAAGGCTACTCATGGAGCAGAATGCAACTCAACAACCCACCAAGAAGCTTCCACCAAGAGCATACCTCTTGGGGTCGCTGCTGAGTTCTGCTCAGGGCATGTATGCTCCGTTCATGATGACATACATGATTGACATGAATGCAAGTTTCACGGAATTAGGAGCTTTCCGCAGCGTGGGCAACATTGCGCCCGCCATCCTGCAGCCAGCATGGGGCGCTGGTTCTGACAAGGTAGGGCACAAGAACCTATTCGTGGCGTTTGGCAGTCTAACTGGGCTTCTCACGGTGTATCTGTTCCTCTGGGCTAGGACACCTTTTGAGATGATTGTCCTTTACGCGATTCAATCGATACTCTTCAGTATCCAAATTCCAACTTGGCTCTCCCTTGTAGGGAGCTTCATTGACGAGGATAAGAGAGGAAATGAACTAGGGCGTCTCGACATGGCCACTCGACTGACCGCTCTAATCGCAACGTTAGTGTCCGGATTTCTCATTGGACTAGAGGGCTTGGTCACCTTGCTACGAAACACGCTAGGTGAGGTGGGAGTTTTTCTCTTGCCGCCGTCACAAGCTCTGGGCGAGCCATACTACATTTCGTTCTATCTTACTGCTATATTGGGCATTATAGCTGCGTTGATTTCAATCACAATCCATGAGAAGCCACTTGACAAGATCAAGAAGAGAGAGTTTCCACCAGTCCTCCGATTGCTCAGGAAGCCCGGAGATTTCAGGAGATTCTGTCTAGTCACCATATTCTTCTCATTTGCCATGGCCATGTCGTGGCCGTATTTCACCGTGATCTTGTATGGGAAGCTGGGGGCCACACACTTTGGCGTAGGAATTGCATCGGCAGTAATGGCCCTGAGCGCGATTGCCTTCACAGTTCCATTTGGACGCCTCAGTGACCGAATAGGTAGAAAACCCGTAATCGTCTTTGGGCGCAGCATTCTCTTCCTTGTTCCATTACTTTACGCCTTCGCGCCGAATGTATACTGGATTTATGCAGCCAACACGATTGCAGGTATCTCCATAGGGTCATCATGGAATGCATTCACAGCATACATCTACGACATTGCACCGGAGGAAGAAAGAGGGGCGCACTTGTCGGTCTACAATATGTTCATTGGAATTGTCTTTCTCTCAGGCTCACTTGTAGCAGGAGTACTCGGCGACGTCATTGGGGTTTTCATGGAGGAATACGCAGTCGCATTCACGATGCTAGTAGCAAGCGGAGTGCTAAGGTTTGTAGCTTCGTTTTTCTACCTGCTGCTCCGAGAGCCTCGGGACTACGCGTCCAACTTCTGGGCAGAAGTGAGAGGATTTGTTCACAGGGAGAGACTCGATTATCCGTAGGCTTATTAGGAAACGGAAAGTACTTAGTATCGCTATGTACTGCCCGTCTACAGGATTAATGAGAATACACTGAAAAGAACCTGTAACTGAACTATGGAGGACTGTGAAAGTGAAGAAGACGCCAAGTTTCGAAGACAGTTGGAAGGTCGAAATTAGGAGAGGAATTCTTCAATATGCAGTTCTAGCCATTGTCAGTCGGCACAAAGAAGAGGGCATTCACGGATACGGACTAGCTCGCGAATTGGATGAAAAAACGGACGGACTTCTTGGAGTTAAAGAAGGAACGTTGTACCCCATCTTGCACAGACTTCGCAAGGAGAGGCTCTTGAACGTTAGAACAGAGAAATCAGAAGCAGGACCTGTTCGCAAGGTGTACGTGTTGACGGGGGATGGTGATCGGGTCTATCGGGAACTTACGAGTATTCTTGGTAGCATTTTTGATAAGCTGGAGGCTTTGCGATGAGTTCGAGAGAAATTGCACAGATTGTTGAGGACTACCTCAAGAGTGTTAGTCGAGTCCTGACCTCAGGGTTTGAAACTGAAGACATGCTCGAGGAACTTGAAACACACATCAACGAAGCATTTCAGAATAAGGTTCAAGAAAGACCTCTGGCCAATAAAATCGATCTCTTGAGAGAGGTGCTGAACGATTTAGGTGAGCCAAAGGAAATAGCTGAGGAATTCAAAAGAGCTGACGTTCTTCTTCAGGGGCCGGAAGAAGATGATAGGAGAACATTTTGGCTGGTAGTGCGATTCGCCATCAACATGGTTATAGCTGTCGTTGCAGCATGGTTCGTGTCAACCCTCCCTGATGCGGGGGTATCATTCTACTGGGCACTTGTCGTGTTTCTCATGTTTGGTCTTGCTTAGTGGTTCATCCGAGCTTGGCAAATTCGAAAAGCTGATCGGATAGATGTACAAAGCTAGGAGTTAGCAACGGGCCTAATCGAAGACCTCTGCAAAGCCTTCCAAGTACTTCTTTTGTTCCTTTGTGGGTTTCTTGGGAATGTGAATCTTGACCCGCACCCGCT
>WTCK01000256.1 GCA_013138615.1 Candidatus Thorarchaeota archaeon
TTCAGCAGCATCCAAGATGGCATCAACGTGCTCGGCCCGGACAGAACGATTCTCCAAGTTAATCCAACGATGGAGCAATGGTTCTCCCACGCGATGCCATTGGTTGGCAAGAAGTGCTATGAAACACATGGTGGCTCCGCTCCTTGCGAGCTATGTCCAGCAAAAATAACACTTGAAACAGGTGAGGCTGCTTCCGAAATTGTACCGAGAAGGGATGCCAGCGGCAAGGAAATCGGATGGCTGGATGTTCATTCATTCCCATTGAGAGACAGAGAAACAAAAGAGATCACAGGAATCATCGAGTACGTACGAGACATTACTTCCCGCCGCCGTGCGGAAGAGGAATTGCGCGAAAGCGAAACACGGTATCGTCTGCTTGCGGAGCATGTAAAGGACATAATCTGGATTACAGACTTGAATTTAGTAGTAACATTTGCCACACCTTCAGTGGAGGAACAACTGGGCTACACCGTGGGTGAGATTGTTGGTAAATCCCTTGAAGAATTGATGACTCCAGAATCATTGCAGTTGGCGCAAAGCACTTTTACTGAAGCGATGACTGCAGCTCGAGAGAACCTCAAATACGATTCCATCGCTCTACGTGTGGAACTCTACCACAAGAATGGGCGCAGAGTTATTGTGGAAGTGAATCGCTCATTTCTGAGGGATGAGAATGGAGAACCAATAGGGATTATTGGCGTTGCACGGAACATAGCTGAACGTATTCGCGCGGAGGATGCATTAAGGGAATCCGAAGCGAAGTTCAGAAGTATATTCGAATCAATCCCATTGGGTATGCACCTTCTCCGACTTGATGAAGATGATGATTTAGTTCTTTCCGAGGCCAACCCCGCTGGAAGGCACATGTTCGGCATGGATGATGGTGAGTTCATCGGTAGGAAAATCAAGGATGTAATTCCTGACCCGCCTGGCTTTGAAGTTATCAAACATCTCCAAGACGTCATCAAGAATGGGAGTACTTGGCTGACCGAGGATGTCATTCAAGAAGGTGGCGAAGTAAAGAGTGCATTTCAGGTTACTGCATTTCGCGCACTACCTGAAATGATGGTTGTGACCTATTCAGACCTTACGGAGCGTAGAAAGGCAGAAGATGCCCTCAAGGCCAGCGAAGAGAAGTTTCGGCGAATGTTTGAGCAATCACCAATAGGCATCGAGTTGTTTGATGCTGATGGCAATCTTATAGATGCGAATAGAGCGATACTCGACTTGGCCGGAGTATCAAGCATTGATGATATGCATGGATTCAATATATTCGATGACCCGAATCTCCCCTCAATGTTAAAGGAAAAAATCCGGCAAGGTGAATCCGTTAGGCACGAAGTCGACTTCGATTATGGCAAGGTCATAGAAGCAGGATTGTACGAAACATCAAGACGAGGTACTGCATACCTTGATGCCAACATAGTACCACTGGGTTTGAAAACGGATGGATCCCCTGCGGGATATCTATCTCAAATCCTTGATATCACCGAAAAGACTGAAGCCATTATGGCTCTTAAGGAGAGTGAAGAGAAATATCGCATGCTAATAGATAGCTCACTCCAAGGCATTGCGATAATACAGGGAGATCCAATCAGAATATCCTTTGCAAATCCAGCTCTTGCAAAAACTCTTGGTTACACGGTTGGTGAACTCTTGAATTTGAAGCCTTCTGAAATTCAACAAGTTGTGCATCATGAAGATAGAGCAACGTTTTTCCAACGATTTAGAGACATCCTTGTAGAGCGACCAACGCCTGGATTCTTCGAGGCACGAGTGACCCGGAAAGACGGAGAATTATTGTGGCTCGAATTTACAGCCGGAAAAGTAACCTACGCAGGGGCACCCGCTATCCAAGCAGCTTTCGTTGACGTAACTGACCGCAAGAAGGCCGAGATGAGCATTCGAACGGCAAACGAAAGATCCATTCTATATCTCGATATACTGGGTCACGATATCACAAATCAATTGCAGGCAATACTTGGTGGAGCAGCACTTCTAAGACATACGGCAGGAGGACCAGGAGTAGCTGAACAACTGGTTCAAATTTTGGAGTCAGCTGAGAAGTGTGCAAAGATAATCACGAAGGTTAAGATAACTGAAGATTTGATGACCGTCCCGCTTGCTCCAAGGCTTCTAGACGACGTCTTGCGGAAGACCTTTGAAATGATGGCGGCTGTGCACAAGGAAGTGCAATTCATTTCGGACATCCAGGCAACCGAAGCCACCATTCAAGCCGATAAATTCCTTGAGCACATATTCAATAACGTTATTGACAATGCAATCGACAAGAACCCCCATGACATTAAAAAAGTCTGGATTAAAATGATCGAAAGCGGGAATGGATATGAAGTGACCATCGAAGACAATGGTCCCGGAATCTCAACAAGGCTAAAGCCAAAGCTATTCGACACCTCACGACGATTTGGAGGCGTGGGACTTCATCAAGCCAAACACATTATCGAAAAGTATGGCGGAAGGATCGAGGCTTACGACAGAGTGTCTGGACAACCTGGGAGAGGAGCAGGCATCTTGATGTGGTTTCCAAAGACAACACGAAGGGAGCAGAAAACACCCGTTTAGACAATATGAATTAAGATAGAATGACGGTGGGGCACCAGAACTAAGAAGACTCAGCGTCCATCTTCACTTCTTCAAGACTCCAATCCTGCGAATGAATTCAACACTGGATTCTAAGTCTTGTTTGTTCTTTAACTCAAGAATCGTCGGGCCAGCAAAACCGATGCTTCTAACCGTTTCAAAGAAGCTTTCGAAGTTAATGGTTCCTGCACCAAGAGGGAGATGGTCGTCAGAAATCCCGTTGTTGTCATGAAGGTGCAACTCGATAATCAGGTCATTTAGAAGACGCGCATAATCCGCAAGATCACAACTAGCGGTATGAGCGTGTCCGATGTCTAGGACTGCTCTAATCCCTTGGTCACGAAATGCCTCAACGATCTTAAGGTGTTCATTTGGATACAGAACCAGTTCTCGATCTTCGGTTTTTTGTTTGTTTTCTAAGCCGATTATCACGTTAGAATTCACAGCAATCTTGGTTAGTTCTGAGAGACTGCTGTGAAGCTGGTCGCGGGCTTTGCTCATCAGACTACTTGGAAGGTCTCCAGGAAATGAGCCAGTGTGTACAACCAGCAAATCGGCATTTAGCCTGCTAGCGAGCTCAACACATTCCTGCGTGAACTTCACTGACGCATTTCTAATGCATTCCTTAAGGCTTGACAAATTTGTATCGAACAGGGGACCATGAAGGATGATATCGAAGCCGTAGGTGTCCGCAAGTTCCCTGACTTCTTTGACACGTTTTCGGTCCATCTCGGAAGGTGTGTATGGATGTTCAGTTTGAATCTCAACATAGCTCATACCCAGGTCATTACACATACCAAGGAACTGATCGAAGGGTATCTCACAACCTGCATAGAAAGATGCTCCAATATCCATCATGTATCACCTCAGTCGTTGATGTGGCGCATTCGTTTTTCTCGGAAACAGCATTATGAAGCTTATCCTGATTGAGGTATGCCTGAGTTGGAGAGACCTAACTAGATTGCGTTTCTTGCTGCCACGTCGAATACGAAGCCGTATACGCAGCAAATGCTTTAGCTACTGGAATCTTCCTTTCATATGATGCATATGCTCAGACCTTTTCTATTTAGGCGACAATTATTACACGAGAAGGTCAAAAAAATGTGGCTCTTAGAAACTCTAACTCTGTTTGTGATTGTAGAATCTCTGCTGCTATTGACGGTATTTCATTATTGGCTACCGCACAAAGCTCGCGGGGCACACACATCATAAACAGTGTGAAATTCAACCGAAACCGGAATATCAACGAGTTGAACAAATCCCTGACGCCGCAAGTTACACATTCGAAATTGCCACGAGCTTTATGACCATTTCATTCCTTATGAGGGCCCCAGTCAATCTCAATGCGGGGTGTATCTAGTGCGAGAAATCAGAAGAAAGGAAAAGGCGATTGCCGAAAGGAGTGAGATGATTGAGATACTCATGTCCGTGCAATATGTTACAATAGCCATGTGCACAGACAACGAGCCATATCTTGTCACATTGAGCCACGGCTACGTCCGAGAACGCCATTGTATATACTTCCACTGCGCTAAGGAGGGCAAGAAGATAGACATCTTGAATTCCAACAACACTGTCTGGGGTCAGGCTCTTCTGGATAAGGGGTATATCCAAGGTGATTGTGATCATATCTTCGCTACCGTTCAGTTCAAGGGAAGAGTCACATTCATTGATGATTTGGTGGAAAAGAAACACGCACTACGTGTTATGATAGAGTGCCTAGAGGATAATCCCTCAAAGGTTATTGCAGCAAAGGTCGAGGATAGTGCGGTTCAAAAACTGGGCATCGGCAGAATTGACATTGAGTACCTAAGTGGAAAAAGGGCTGAGAAGGCGGACGTTTCAAGCTGAGTCTGTCGATTAGAAAATGCCTCCTTCTGATCTAGGCCGGTCATGCCGCGAAAGGTATTCTGTATCCCGGTCCCGTTGAACAATCCAGATCGACACAATGATCGCAGCTGCCACCGCTCCTAGCGCAATAATATAGATAACCAACTGACCCTCAAAACTCTCCCACGTGTAGGTGGTAGGGCGACTAATCGTGGTGGTTGTGGTGGTTATGACGTCAATCAAGTGATCAACGTTTCCAATTACATGTTTGGCTCCTGAATTGATTGGGTCATTCCAAAACACAACATGCCACGTATCAGCATATGGAACGGGAAAGCTGAACTCGCCCGACATGCTGTATCTGTATACGTGAAACAGGTAGGCCGAACCATTCATCCAATCCGAGAAGTGTTCGGAGTTCAGAACTAGCAGCATGATTGGTGCACTGACGTTCGTATCCACAACCGTATAGTTCCCTGCGATGATATCACCCACATCGGCAACAATGACCATCTCATAGAATTCATCTTCATCGAGCCAGATGCCCACTGTGACACCAGCTTGCGCACAACATGGGACTGAAAGAATCACAATGAGAATTATGATTGGAAGAAATTTCGAACATCTATGCCTCAATACGAACCCATCACCTCAGTTTCAAACCTAAATGTGCTCCTGATGCATATCTGTGTTGCTAATCCTTGTCATCGACGTTCTTGGAGATCATTCAACACCTGCATCGCCAAGTTTGCCTTTTCTTGGGGCACAAAGAGATGATCGTGGAAATAAGCTGATACGACGTTCACACTGATGCGATTTTCAGATAGCTTGGCTGTGATGGCCGCGAGAAAGCCAACTGCAGAAAGACTGGAGTGAACCGTCAGTGCAATCCAGGACCAAACACCATCGTAGTCCAAGGATTCTGAATCTGCTTGCCGTTTTTCAATGATGATTGTAGCACCTTCCTTTTCCCTGAACACAAATAGCGGTTCCATCTTTAGAGTGGAGAGCTTGTCTGGCAGGATGTTACAGAAAACAAACCGACATTCAGAGAGCTTTGGACGCATGGAGCGCAGGAGGGTTTCTAGGTCTTTTTCACCACTCATCGAATCACCTAGCCTGAGATTAGGTTGGTTGAGTTATTAGTAAGTCAAGCAAGCCGGTTAGTTGCCATACTTGTCCCACGATACAACAGTCTCAATCGGTTGTCTCGAGCTGCTTCTATCCACATCACTGTACCCAACGGAAACTGCGCAAATAACCCTCAAGTTTTCTGGGATGTTCAGGATTTTACGGAATTCAGGCTCTACGGAGGCATCTCTTACGCCCATCCAACAAGTGGCCAAGCCGAGCGAGAAGGCAGCAAGCAGCATGTTTTGAACGGCGTTGTGAGGATCACATAGGTGATACTTGGGATGTTTCTCGGGGTCACCCAATGCAACAATCACAACCGGCGACTGGTCCATCCATCTGCCGTAAGGATGCGCATCTGCAAGCTTCTTGCGGATTTCAATGTCACGTACAACAATGAAATGCCAGGCTTGCTTATTGGATGCTGAAGGCGCCCACCGTCCTGCTTCCAGAATGAGATTGATTTTCTCCTCTTCCACCTCTTTGGCGAGGTAGGAACGAATGCTCCTTCGATTTTGAATCGCTTCCAGAACGTCCATTTTTGATCGTGTTTCTATTGGACGATTGCATTATGAAGACATCGATATGAAGTAAGCCAAAGCAGCTCCAATCACAAACCTAAAAGGCGGATGAATTTTGTGCCAGTTCCAAGGAGGCGCCGATTCCAGAGTGTTCATTAAAACCACACAGAAGCTACTCACAAGCGTGGGGGTTGACATTGGCTCCTCAACATCGCACATCATCTTTAGTAGTATACTCCTTGAGAAGGACCCACAAAGCAGGTCTGAGAAGTTCAAAATCAAGGAGCGAAATATCCTTCACTCAGGACCAATTCACCTAACACCATTCAGCGATGCTGATACAATAGACCTTGTAGCGCTTAGAGACTTGTTCCTTAGAGATTATGCTGCGGCGGGAATCGACGTATCAGAGATAGACACTGGTGCAGTCATCATAACGGGCGAATCAGCCAAGAAGCAAAACGCAGAACAGATTGTAGAAGCCTTGGCGGGAGAAACAGGCAAGTTTGTGGCAGCAACTGCAGGGCCAAACTTCGAGGCAGTATTAGCTGCGTATGGAGCAGGCGCCGTATCAAGGTCTGAGAGCACCGGTCGCACAATCATGAATGTTGATGTCGGCGGCGGTTCTTCCAATATCTCAATATGTCGAGAAGGGCGAATTGCTCAGACCGCTGCGATAAATGTAGGAGGTAGGCTGTTGGCAACTGATGATAGCGGAACAATTGTTCGGCTTGAAGAAACCGGTAGCAAGGTTGCTGAACGACTTGGAATCAAGCTCAGCATTGGCCTAAGAATTGATGCTGATACTCAGAAAAGACTTGCTTCATCTCTCGCAGAATCTCTTGTAGAAGCCTTGCAGGGGCCCCCTAAATCGGACATGGCCAGAATGCTCATGATGACTCCGCCCCTTGAGGCAACAGAGGGAATTGACGAGCTAACTTTCTCAGGAGGAGTTGCTGAGTACATTTACAAAACTGAAACTCAGGAGTTTAATGATCTCGGTCGTGCTCTTGCTGATGCAATTCGAGTGAAGGTGACAGAGAGCGGCATGCCTCTGCACGAACCTGAGCATAAGATTAGGGCCACGGTCATAGGTGCTGGACAAAGCAGCC
>WTCK01000044.1 GCA_013138615.1 Candidatus Thorarchaeota archaeon
TCAACCTTTGACTCCTCTGCACTTCGCACCTTGTGAATCAGATCAATACAGCGGTGGGCACCATCTAGAATGTACTGCTGGGCTGTTTCAATGACTTCGGGGGAGGACTCCTTGTTGGCAAGGTCGGCACCGGCAATAACCAGCTGCAACTGGTTGCCTATGTCATGGAGAATCAAATCAAGTAGGAAGCGCGCTTCCGCCTCAACACTCTTGAGTTCGGAAATGTCAGTGAATAACGCGAAACTCCCCTTGTAATCTCCGTTCTCTGTTGGGAGTGGGCAGGCGGAAACCATGACCGGTACTGTTGTACCATTCTTGGTGAGTAATTCAGCCTCGTAGTGCTCGATAATCCCCTTCGCACGGGCAATAGATCTGTTGCCATAGCCGTTCCTGGAAACACTGTGGAAAATTTCGTATCCTGAAAGGCCAATTATCTCATCACGAGTATAACCTAGCATCTTGCAGAGAGCGTCATTGATGTAGGTAATCACTCCGTTCTCGTTATCCATGGCCAACCCGTCATCCATGGTTTCCACGAGATCACGGTACCTGCGTTCGCTCTCCTCAAGGGCTTGTTTGCTCTCCACTTCATCCGTGATATCCAGGAGTTGGGCAATGGTCTTCCTCTTGCCGTCTTGACCCATCATAGTGGTGCTTGATATTTCTACATCTCTTGACGTGCCGTCCTTCCTGAGAACCTTGAATTCGTATACTGATGGTACCGGTTCTCCACGTTGTCGCTTCACATAACGTTCTACAACTAGATTCACACTATCGGGGTGAAGGAATTCGCGGAAATCGTGTCCTAGAAGTTCACTCCGAGTCCGACCCAGCATGTGGCAGAGTCTGTCATTCACGTATTCCAATCTAAAGGCGTGTCCTGCTTGAATTGTGCCCGCACGAGAGTTTTCGACCGCGGTCTTGAAGAATGCACCTTTCTCTCTGATTTTGTTTTCGATTTGTGCGCGATGTGTCATGTCGGTTGCGTATACAACATAGACCTTGAGCTTGCCGCGGTGATGAATCATATCTGCGAACACTTCAATGGGAACTTGAACCCCGTTTCTGCGTACTGCCCTCAGAGAGAGCGAAGTGGGTTCAGCACCAGCCTGTAAACGTCTGAATGCCTCCTGAACGAGTTTCACTTGTTCGGGCACAATTAAATCGGCAACATGCATCCCTTTGTTAATATCTGACTGCTCCAGATCTAGAAGATTCTGTGCAGCAGGATTAGCATAAAGCAGGTTGAGCTCTGTATCAAACTCCACTACTGCGAGGGTTATCCTGTTGAAGACCGCTCGACTTTTTGCTCTCGCTGAGCTAAATGCAGTTGTTGTTTTCTTGGTCTGCGGGGTCATGATTCAGGCCAACAGGTGGAATCTATAGAACAGAAATGCAATCGGGAAGCTAACTGTCCGACATCTGCAGGTCTACATTATTGTATATATCTTGATGTGATATACCAAAGGGCTACTGGCAGTCTAGATGGACTCCATGGGACTATGGCAACACCTTAAAGGACCAGTTGAAAGAGGAAAAAGGCTGACATGGTTGCCAAGGAGAGCTCGAGTGACTTGAGGAAAGCCATTGTAATAGACAACAATCTCTGTACCGGTTGCCGGAACTGTGAGCTGGCCTGTTCAGTGCGTCACACTAATACGTTCAACCCAGCTCGTGCAAGAATCCAAATTCTCAAGGATGAGTTCCGGGCGACGGTCATACCCATGGTCTGTTTGCAGTGCGATTCGCCGCTCTGTGCTGATGCCTGTCCAACAGGCGCGATTTCTGAGAATAGTGCTGGTGTTCTCACTGTCAATCACGACTTGTGCATTGGATGCTCCAACTGTGTGACTGCATGCATCTATGGCGGCATCTCGATAGACCCTCTTCTCAGAAAGGCAATCAAGTGTGACCTCTGTGGAGGAGAACCGGCCTGCATCGAAGCGTGCACGTATCAGGCTATATCATTACAATCAACTGACAGTCAGGGACTCCGGGGCCGGAGTGATAGCGTTCGAGCCCTAAGAACGACATACGGACTTTCGGAGGTGGATGTGTAGAGATGACATTTCCATACAAGGGATATGCAGGGCATTACCTGGATATCGACCTCACCAAAGGCAAGATCCACAAGCGAGAGATGGAGAAGGAATGGGCGCGACTGTACTTGGGGGGCGCAGGTGTCGCGGCGAAGATACTATGGGACTCGACCGGGCCAGACACGGATCCGCTCTCACCGGACAACGTAGTTGTTGTGGGCACTGGGCCTCTAACAGGTTCTATGTTCTCGCCGTCAGGACGAATGATGTTCGCAGCAAAGGGGCCACTCACAGGCGTCTGGGCTGAAAGCCATGTAGGCGGATTCTTTGGACCGGAGATGAAGTACGCAGGTTTTGACTTCGTAGTGATTCATGGCAGGTCGCCGAAGCCCGTGTACCTCTTCCTACGTGACGGTCATGCTGAGCTTCTTGATGCTTCTGATCTTTGGGGACGCGAAACTGATGTCACCACTCAGATGATTCGAGAGGAGCACAAAGATCCCGCTGTCGAAACCGCTGTGATTGGAACAGCAGGAGAAAACCTGGTATCCTACGCCAGCGTTATAGTAGATGTTTATCGTGCCGCAGGCCGTTGTGGCATTGGAGCAGTTTTGGGTTCCAAGAATGTGAAGGGCATTGCGTGCAGAGGTTCGCTTGGTCTTGAGGTCCATGATATGGACAAATACCTAGAGGCTAACGCCGAGGAAATGGCCAAGCTCAACGACCCACTCTGGACTGCATCATTGGCTTCTTTGAGGAAGTACGGCACAACTGATCTTGTTGCTATCATCAACGAGATAGGCAGACTCCCTACGAAAAATCACTGGACAGGGTTCTACGAGCAGGCTGACGATATCGGGCCTGAAATAATCGCTGAGAAATACCGAACCACTCAGGAAGCATGTCACGGATGTGCAATTGGATGCAAATACATCTACAAGGTGAAGAAAGGCGCATTCACGGGAGGCCCTGCCGGTGGGCCAGAATACGAAACACTCATGGCATTTGGTTCCAATTGCCTGAACAATGATGTTGAATCTATACTCCACATGGGCACAAGGTGTGACCTGATTGGGATGGACACGATCTCATGCGGCAAGACCATAGGATTTGCAATGGAGCTCTGGGAGAAAGGCATTCTAACAAAGAAGGACACCGATGGACTAGACCTCTCGTGGGGCAATGTGGATTCCATGGTCAAGCTCGTTGAGATGATTGGCAAACGCGAAGGGATAGGTGATATGCTTTCCAAGGGGGTGAGGAAAGCAGCTGAGATTATTGGCGGGGACGCTTGGAAATACGCAGTGCATGTGAAGGGGCTTGAGGCTTCAGGACAGGACCCAAGAGCGCACCAGTCGATAGGCCTCACCTACGCTACCAATGTGAGAGGAGCAGATCATCTCAGGAGTATATCCTGTATTGAAGAATTGGGGTATCCAGAGATTGCGGGTGCGAGATTCGGTGCGGAGAAAGCCGATGAAATACTGGATATAATGTCACCAAAACATAAGGGTGAGATTATCAAGGACATGGAGGACCTATACGCGTTAGTCGACTCCGCAGTCATTTGCAAGTATTCCACGATGTGGCCGCCAATCTACTACTATGATACGTTTGTGAATGTTATCTCACCGCTAACGGGGATGACCGAATGGTCCGACATGAAGTATGTAAAGCAGACGGCTGAAAGGATTAGCCACCTGAGGCGCGCATATAACCACAGGCTGGGAATCACGCGAAAGCAAGAGAATCTACCTCAAAGGCTGCTCAAAGAGCCCATGCCCACAGGTCCCGCAAAGGGTGGACTTCCCGACCTAGACGAAATGTTGGACGAGTACTACGATTTCAGGGGTTGTGACCGGGAAACGGGATTTCCGAAGAGAGAGAAGCTTCAAGAGCTTGGTCTCGATTATGTTGCTGACGACCTAGCGAAGAGAAAGATGCTGGCCAGAGGAAAGTAAAATGGCTGACCTCAGTGTCGAAATCACAGGTCTTGCTCTTAGGAACCCCATTCTAACTGCTGCTGGACCTGGGGCTCGTGACGGCGAAACGCTTCTCGCGGCTGCAAAAGGTGGCGCAGGTGGGCTTGTGGCAAAAACCGTAAGCGTGAGCGCTGCAAAAGTGCCCACACCAAACATTGTTGCAGTCCGCAAAGGAAGAGTAGGCTCAAGGCGTGGTGTCCTCAACGCAGAACTATGGAGCGAGCTGCCGGTTGAACAGTGGCTTGACAAGGAATACAGGACTGCATTGGACACTGGTCTTCCTGTGATTGCTAGTCTGGGATACACTCCGGAAGATGTTGCAAGCCTTGCGCCGAAGATTGAGAAAGCCGGAGTCCACGCACTGGAATTCAGCACCCACTATGTCGGCGGGCATGTCGAGATCGCAAAGGCATTGCGTGAGGCTGTTGAGATACCTATCTTTGCGAAGCTTAGTCCAAAGGTAGATGTTGTTGAAGTAGCCAAGTCAGTGGAACCTTACGTCGATGGGGTTGTTGCGATAAACTCACTGGGACCCTGCCTCAGAATCAACATAGAAACCGGTAAGCCCATGCTGGGGAGTGAGTCGGGCTATGGTTGGCTTAGTGGTGCATCAATAAGGCCAGTAGCAATACGGTGTGTGGCAGATAT
>WTCK01000137.1 GCA_013138615.1 Candidatus Thorarchaeota archaeon
AAGTGGAAGCATGAAACGCTCAAAGGGAAGCTCCATCATATAACACGAAGGAATCAAGCGCTCTTTCGAAAACTCCGCGAAATCCTATCTACAGCCTCGGAATCTGCAACAGTTGACATGTCCATCACAAGGCTCAATGACCTGATTGAGGACATGGACAAGCCTCTCAGCGATATGACTGTCAAATCAATAGCTCATCTCACTCTTCATATGTCCCCGCGTCCTACGGGTCGTGGTGACAGGTCGCGCTATGTGCAAGTTGGGGCGGCAACAACAAGAGGCAGCAAGACCGAGCCGGATATGGCGTCACCTTATGATTTCCTTGAGCGTGACGTTCGTCTGGCCCGACGAAGAGTTGGCGAGGAGCAGTCCAAGTTTCTCATGGAGCGAATCGACAGAGTGATTCGTGTTTTGAAATTCAATGGCGATCCGATTGAGGACATTGTGAAAACATGTTTGAGTGAACTAGTAGACAGACTAGGACTTGAGAATATTTCTTTGGAGGCGCAGTACGAGTCTGTTGAGCGAGCGTTGGCTGATGTAGGATTCCGGGAGTATGACACAGAAGCCGTTAAACTAGTCTTCAATTTCGTGAACACCTACTACGTTTCGGAGTGATTATGTTGATGGACCAAGGCGCGCTATTCTGGCTTCTTGATGTGAAAGCACATGGCTTCAACGCAGGCGTGCTTAAGGATACAGACTTGTCAGGACGGGCCCTAATCGTTTCACGACAGCTTTGGTCTCTAATTCGAGGGAATAAGGTTGTTTCAATATTGGTGGGGCCAGGCATTTTCAAAGGTGTGGCGGAAAGTGGTCCGCGCAGAGTTGATGTTTTGGAATACATCTCAGCACTGATTTTCGACCCAACTCAGATGAGATACGACGAACCTTTGCCTTTCGTGGACATTGTGAACCCAGAGGTTATTGACCCGCTTTCTGCAGCGCGCCCTGAGGATATCTATAGTGTAATTCGAAAGCTTATCCTTGAGAAGGGGAATGTATTAGCTGCAGACCCGCTCGCTCGTGTCAAGTATGCAGGAGGCGTGCCAGAAACAGCTCACTACGATGAGAGAATGGAGAAGATAAGAATCACACATGTGTCGGGTGTGCAACGCGCCAAGTTTATCCTTGCAGGCACCAATAGTCCATTGTATCGGCCATTTGTTCAGCGATTCGAAAAAGGAAAATACAACTGGGCAAAGAATTCCAAGGTCTTAGCAACCCCATTTAACAAGATCAGCGCGTTTGAGGATGAAGATGTGCTGGGCGAGTGGATGATAGTGGAAAAGGCCGGCCGGACTGATAAAGTAGGCATCCCTGCAATTGACGAAGAGTATGCGGCTACATTATCAATAGTGGAACAAGAAAAAGACGCATTCATCTATGAGCTTTGATTCTTCCGGAAGAGTCTTTGGTGTTTAGGTTCGGGACATGTTGAGGTCCATCAGTTGGAAGTCGCGAATGCAGATATTCAGAGGCAGCTGGCTAAGCCCTACACGATTGTCTTTCGGGCAGGCCGCCAAGACCTAACGACCAGAGTTGAGGTTTTCTCTGATGTTCTGCTTGATCGACAACGCGCTAGACTCTCAGGAATGGTTGAGTATGGTCATCGGACATCTGACATATTGGAGATTAGGCGTGCTTGGTTTGTAAAATACAACAAACCAGTTTACTACCAACCCAAGGAGTTTCATCAGATTCTCAGGAAAGCTAAGAACATAATCATCCCGCGAAAGCAAAAACCCGCGTTCACCAGCGAATTGAAGGACCTGCTCCGACGCCTTCAAACCGTCGAACCTCGTGTAGTGCCAGTATGCGAGGGCTGTCTGCGTAAGGAGCAACTCACCATACTGACCAGACGAAATGCAATCAAGGTAACAGATGATCATGTGGCATGCATTACTTGTGCTAGAGTAGATTTTCGAACTGATATGAAGAGTCTAGGCATCCATCTTTCAAAGGGAATGGTTAACCACTTAGAGAAGCAACTCGCATCCGTTAAGTCAGTCCCCCGCATGATGGGGCTACTCACTCCTGGTTTCGACCCCGTAAGAGAGCCTGAACTTACACTCATTGATACTCTTGAAGTTGAAGACACCAAAGAGGGCAGAGGAATGAATGAGATTGCCCTTCCCATTAAACTCAAGGAACTCCTAATCTCTGAAGGGTTTAGGAAACTTCTACCCATTCAGGAGATGGTTGTGGACGCGGGCTTGCTTGATGGAACTAGTTTGCTCATTGTATCGTCTACTTCATCGGGGAAAACGCTTCTTGCGGAGATGGCTGGAGTGCCAAAAGCCATGAACGGCGCGAAAATGCTATACCTCTCGCCGCTTGTTGCCCTCACCAATGAGAAATATGAGGTGGTTAAGAAACGTTACAAGTCTCTCGGGCTCCGGGTTGGTATTCGCGTTGGCATGTCGCGTCTTGCTGTTAGTAAAGAACATCCTGTAATCGTCGATACTAGCGTTTCCGGGTCCGATATCATATGTGCAACCTACGAAGCACTAGATGTGCTCCTTAGGACAGGAGCA
>WTCK01000029.1 GCA_013138615.1 Candidatus Thorarchaeota archaeon
CCTTTCTTCTTGGGAGCTGCGGTGTACCCACCTTGAGCGCATCTTCAAGAAGTGATAGAGCAATTGCTCCGGTCACATCAGTGGAACACCATTTTCCATCGTAATTGTCATAGAGAACTGGCAGCCCTCCGACATGGTCCAAATGAGCGTGACTGATCAAGACGGTATCAATCATCTCCAGTTCCGGCACCCACTCAGGTATGCGCTGGTTTGCCACAGATAATCCATAATCCAGCAAGACGCCTCCAGTATCTGTCTTCAGCAAAATGCCACTTCGACCAATACGCGGCCCTCCAAGGAAGATTATCTCGACGGTCTTGGTTTTAGTTGAGTATGCGACTGATGGTAGAAGATTCACGCGAAGTTTCTGTGGTATCATCTCAAAGACAACTGGGTCCACCGCTTCCGCAGGGGGTGGGGTGCTTAGTTTCTGCAGCTTGACTGGAAACACAGACTTTCTATCGCTTCCGAATTTCGCCTTCTTGAACACTGACTTCACAGCGTTACAGGCTTCTGCAATATCTGCGTCTTGCTTGATACTGTCCTGAGCAAGCTTGTACATCCGTTTCTGGAATAGCCGTAACAATTTCGCTGACATTACGTCTGGAAGCCAGTTCTTCGTGGCATCTAGCACATCCAAGTATGATCTTCCTTCCATTGCCTCTTCCAAGTATTGAGGATGCCTTCGTATGGAGTCGACAAATCGGAAATCTGGTTCAGCCACCACACCCCTAATGTCTTCTCCGAAAACATCACATACTTCGATCAGCAGAATATGATTGCATGTTGACGCGCCCAAGTACTGTATCAAATGCCTGAATTCATCGAGAAGATCGCGGCCCCTCAAGTTCTTACAGAGACCATAGAAGATAATGGCTTTTCTCAACCAACTCTCGATGGAGGCATGGTCTCGAATCCTAGATAGGGAGTATCTGTAAAAGTATCTGAAATCTTCTTCATTGTAAGTTCCCAGGATGAAACCGTACAGACACAAAGTGGCGCTTTCCAAGTAGCTTGCGACTGAGATCTCAGGCGAAGCATCCCTGAATATCTCCATCAACCTGTCTGCGATAGTTTGTGCAGTTGATGTTGTTTGGCTTAGCTCGCCCGATGCCTCGAGAATGGCGAATGCCAGCAATTCTCTTGGTTCATCGAAAAGGCCTTCTCCTTTGCGTATCGACTTGCCCTTGAGCGCAGTTTCCGCGTCCGCAGTGGCCTGTTTAAACTGGCTCCTTATGATTGGAACATCTGTCTTCGGAATTTTTTGCTTGTCGATACCCATGAAAATCACTTTGACTACACGTAGTTCTGCTTGAGCAGTGCACTATTATATCTCTTAATTCTCAGTGCGAGATGGTTGGTGCACTTAAATCAACCTGACGTTCAAGAGCACTAGCTCCATTTTGCCGGTTAAGATTGGGTTAAAATCTAACAAATGGCTTCGCAATGGTGGTGTTCATTCTTGGAAGGCGAATTAGTCGACCTGCAGAAACGGATTCTGGAGCTGAAGAAGAAACGAAATGCTTTGATTATTGCGCATAACTACCAGCTTCTTGAGATCCAGAAGGTCGCCGACTTCGTTGGGGACTCCTTGCAGCTGGCGGTGAAATCTTCTGAAGCGAAAGGATACGATCTTGTGGTCTTCTGTGGAGTCAAATTCATGGCGGAGATGGCTGCTGTTCTTTCCCCGGAAATCCCAGTCTACATTCCTGCACCTGAAGCTTTGTGCCCGCTCGCCTCCTTTGTTACTGCTGACAAGGTACAGGCGATGAAGCAGGAACATCCTGGCGCTCCTGTGGTTGTTTACGTCAACACAACTGCGGAAACAAAGTCATCTTGCGATATCGTATGCACATCAAGCACTGCTGTAGAGATCGTGGAAAGCTTGGGGGTCGATAAAGTTCTGTTTGGCCCTGACAAGAATTTGGCTGAATACGTGAGAAGACAAACGGGCATTGAGATTGTAGACATAGAACCCAAGGGTCATTGTTATGTTCACAGAATGTTTGATGTTGCCCAGATTGCATTGTTAAAGGAGGAATACCCTGACGCGGTTGTTCTTGCGCACCCCGAATGTCATCCTGAGGTTCAAGATGTGGCTGACTATGTGATTTCTACTGGCAAGATGGCAAAAATCGTTGAGAAGTCAACTTCCAAGACCTTCATCATTGCAACAGAAGTCGGGTTGGTTGAACAACTGCAGGACAAACATCCTGACAAGATTATCCTCCCTGCATATGATGGTGCGATTTGTATTCAGATGAAGAAGAACTCGCTGGAGAAGGTAGCTGAGGTCCTGGAGGATTTGCCAGAAAGAAATCTAGTGACGGTTCCCGCGCATATGGTTGGTCACATCCGAGAAACTATTGAACGAATGTATCAAGCGCTTGGCCGCCCATCCATTGCTCGCACAGCCAACTAACATAGCTGAAACGAAACTACATGGGTTCTATTATGGCCAACAATTCCGACACCTGCTGAATAACTGGCCCCTCATGTCCCGCGCGCTGGAAATCATCCGCTTTGAACATACCTT
>WTCK01000084.1 GCA_013138615.1 Candidatus Thorarchaeota archaeon
ATATTCCCCTTGTCAAGCTCAACTCCTCGAGCCCTCTGGGCATCCATAATAGCATAGGCCTCTTGGCCCAGAGTTGGCACGTATCTCATTGCCATACTCATTGCGAAGGCAAACTCGAATTTCACACGCATCTGTATCAATGCCTGCGACAGCTGGTCAGGTTGGACCGTGAGGAAAAACAACGAGAATGAAGTCATCAAAGCCACCAACCGAATCGCCAACGAGAGGGAATAGGAAAATGGGTACTCCATGGGTGAGAGCAGCGTGTTGAACACTAGCACGAATACAAGAAGAGCACCCAAGCCCTTCATGCTCTTTGCCCATCTGCCCAAGGATTTCGCTGCAGCAATCATCGGAAGAAGGCAAATGAAAACCATAAGGAGAGGGATGATGTCCATGAACATCATGGACACTGATGCACACACTATGGACAGAACAAGCTTTGACCGTGGATCTAAGCGATGCATAACTGAATCCTGTCTTGTGTACTGGAAAACTTCAAGGAACGACATCTATGCACCCCCAAGTATCCCCATGATGGTTTCCTCTAGCTCGGACAATAACGTCAATCGTTGGCCAACTTCTGGGAAAACGTTTCGCATCGCTCTAGCGGCCAATGTCATTTGCGGGAGTGCGAGTGCACATCTTTCAATGACCTCATCATTGCTCAGCACCATGCTTGTAGATCCATCCGCAATAATCTGACCATCAGCCATGGCAACTGTGCGAGGAAAGTTCTCGATGACAAACTCAATGTCGTGTGTCACAACAACAACTGTTCGCCCCAGCTTGTTCATCTCAGCAAGCATTTGAGCCAGCAAACTCTTTTGATGCGCATCCTGACCGATTGTTGGCTCATCCAGCGCCAGAAAGCGTGGCTCTGTTGACAGGACCGATGCTAGCGCAACACGTTTCCTCTCACCGCCAGACAAAGTAAAGGGAGACCTCTCTGCGAAACCCTCCAAACCCAAATCTGTCAGAGTCTTCTGACGTTTCTGCTCGGCTTCACTCTCGGTAAAGCCAAGGTTTCTGAGCCCGAACTCCACTTCCTTCTTCACCGAGTCTAGGAATAGCTGATGATCAGGGTTCTGGAAGACCAGTCCCACCTCTCTGGCGATTTCTGCCACTGACATGAACTTCGTATCGTGCCCGTCAAGAATCACTCGTCCTTTCTGCGGACGGAGAAGGCCGTTCATGTGTTTGATCATTGTGGTCTTGCCTGCGCCGTTAGCGCCGATAACCGCAAGACGCTCACCGTCGTCAATCTGTATCGAAATACCCCGGAGGGCTGTGTAGACGCCATCGTAGGAATAATGCACATCTTCTAAGATGATCACCTTGATGTCGCCTCCTGGACAAGTTCAGCCAATTCCACCCCTGTCAAAGGCACGGTTCCGAGTTCAACACCCCTTGTTCTCAACCGTTTGTACACCTGAGTCGCTTTGGGTACGCCAACGCCAATCTCCTCACAAAGATCCATAGCAAGGATTTCTCTCGGATTCCCATCAGCAACGATACGCCCCTTGTTCATCAAGATAATACGAGATGCGTCTTTTGCCACCAAGTCAAGCCGATGCTCCACAAGAATGACAGCCATACCTTTCTTGTTGAGATGTGCGATTATCTTGAGAATAGTTTCTGCACTCTGGGGATCAAGATTCGAGGTGGGTTCGTCAGCCACAAGGACTTTTGGCTTTAAGGCGAGTGTTGCAGCAATCGCGACTCGCTGCTGTTCACCACCCGACATCTCGTGAGGGTGCTTTTCTCTCAGTTCTTCAAGGTCAAGTAGCTCTATCAGTTCCTCTACTCTGCGTCTTATTTCATTAGGCGCGACACCAAGGTTCTCGGGACCGAATGCAATTTCTTTTTCCACATCAAGAGTTACGAGCTGATTCTCCGGATTCTGGAACACCAAGCCTGCAACAGAGGCGAATGTCGCCACTTCATTCTCGCGCGTGTTCTTTCCGTCTGTGTAAACATTGCCAGCGACATATCCGCGATGGAACTGAGGAACAAGCGCGTTTATCGCTCTGCAGAAAGTAGTTTTTCCACACCCAGAGGGCCCTGTGATGACAACATATTCCCCCTCATCAATTGTGAGGGTGATTCTTTTCAAGGCGAGGGAATCCGCTCCTAGGTACTTGAAGCTGAAGTCGGCGAACTCTACTAACGCCATGGATTTTCTCCCTCTTAGGATGACTCATCATCCTCAGATGATGGCCCTCTCTTGATTGCGTTCCTAATGAGTTGTACTGCTCTTGAAACTGCCTTGTCTCCGAGTATCCTGCCATTTGCTCCAGCAGCGTTAGGATGCCCGCCTCCCTTTCCCTCAATTAGTTCTCCGAGCGGCTCCATCACGTCACTTCCCAGATTAACGCCAGTCTTCTCATAGAACTCCGTGGTGCTCCTAGAGCTCAGACGTACTTCTCCATTGGATGGACTCCCACTGACGATAGCGACATCAGCGCCCAGCCCAATCAGTCCTCGGCATGCACTGGCCTCAAAAGCCTTGATTCTGGATGTGACGATAATCCAGTTGTCAATATTATGAACCTGCAATCGGCCGGCAGCCTTGAGCCTCGCTATCCGTTCCGACCTATTAGGTTTGATTGCCAGCGAACTTATACATGCGTGATAATCAGCTCCATTGTGTACAAGCCTGGTTGCAGCAATGAGAGTATCCGCATCTGCATAGAGGAATCTGCGCGTGTCAAACAACATCCCAGTGAGGAGTAGATTTGCGATGTCCGCTCCAATTTCTAATTCAACCTCATCATACAGACTCACTAGAATCTCGCAAGCAGAGTATCGATCGCTCCGTACAACTGCATGCTTCGCAATGTTATCAAGCTCCGGGTTAGGCTCATGATGATCAATCACCAAGGTCCGTTCAGGATTGAGAACGACATCTTTGAGACTAGGGCCAAGTTGTAGCAGGCTATTCGTATCTACAAGGATTACCAGATCGTGATCATCTTCAATTGTTTCAAGAATTTCGGCACTAGGTGCGAATCTATTGAGCACTTGCATTGAGAGCCGGCTTACATCATCGCACGCAAGCTTGGGTATACTCTTGGGATTGAGTTTCCTACAAATATCTGCAACAGCAATCATTGCGCAAACTGCATCAGGATCTGCATTACGATGGCCTAGAATCACGGGATGAAAAGATGACTTCAATAGGGAAATGAGATTCATTGGGTCTTCATCTCCGCGAGTCGTTTCTCAAGCCACTCTGTTCCGAATCTGCTTGCTTCCTCCAGTATATCGTCAAGTGAGTGACCGGTGTCGTATTCTTGCTCCAAGTCCAGTTGTACTTCGAACTCGAGAGTTTTATCAAAATCGAGAATACAGGTCACGGTGAGCTCTGAGATGCTCTTTTTCGGTATCTTATCGAAAATATGCTGCGTGATGGCTGTTTCACACTCTTCTGTCAACTGCTCAAGGTCAGATGCTGATAACTCCGGCAATCCAATCTCGAATACTGGATTCATGTTTCTCACTGGAGCCTGAGATTGTGTTTACTAAGCTCGAGCTGTATCTTCTCCTGAAGCTCCTTCAGATTAGCTGCGAGTGATTCTACTTTCTTCTTCATGGATTCCAGTGTCTTCTCAAGAACGTCTTCTCGATCTGCAAGATCCTTGACCGTCGAGGGTTTGTCAACTTTGAACAGGATTTGTCCGACATTCTTGTATGTCACAACATCATCAGGTTGTTTGTTTAGCTCTTCAAGAGTTGCTTTAACCTGGTTCAATTCCATCTGCCATGTCTGCAATTTCGCAGCCATCGTTTCATAGTTACGCTGCATGGTATCAAATTTTCGCAGGTCTTGTTCCAAAGCGGGGGGTAATGTTTGAGCCATAATTGTCGAACTCCCTTTCAAATGCGGGCGTTTCAAAGTGCGCCTGATGGGTCACGACTTAAGGGTTTTGGCTTGTGTCAGTCACGGATTCCACAGCCATCTTGCAGCCAGACACCCACGCCAAGTAGGAGTTCATTGCCGCTCTCAAGGCGGTGAGGTCACCTGCTGTGATTTTGATGATTAGGGTAGCCCCCTCAATTGAAATGCTGGCTGCGGCTCTGTCGGTAGGTGATGCGTCGATTTCTGGTAAGAGAGCAAATCGTATCATCTTAGCCAATTCGTCCGACTCCAAATCAATGGAAAGCGTTGCACTTGCACTCTGAACTGGCTTTGAGGTCATGGTTTCCGCACTCTGGGTTAACATCTCTTCTTGGTGAACTTCCTCGTAAAAGGACTTCGAAACGAGGTTTCTTGTTCCTAATGCTATGGCGCATTCCGTTCTGCAATAATCTGACGAGGACCTACACGGTAACCGAGGAAATCCTCATCCTCGGCCCAATCTCAAGACCATCTTTTGCATGATAATGTGTCCAGATGGTTTTGCCGGTTGGGAAGTCCTGAAGCCACACCACAACTTGGTTCGTGCCCTTTGATCCAACAGCCACGATTTCCATTGATTCAGTAATAGGCGCATCCATGAGATTGCTCAGCATTTTAGCAAGTTTCCTGGTCTGTTCACCAGCTCCAGTCTGAACGGTTATTGAATGGATAGTATGCATCTTCGGATTGCGTAAGGAGGTCACCTCGCGGCGAAGCTTTGCACTCTCCATCCGCACCTCCATTAGCTGTCCTCCATCTGGTGATAGAATCTGCAGACTCCTCGGATTTCCCTTGTAAAGTGATACTACAATGGCAGCACTTGCTTTCGACTGTTTAATCCGTGATGAAAGCTCAGCTACATTCATTCCGCCGCGATTGAATCGATCAGTACCGGGGAGCACGGTCCATAGGTCGCGTACAAAAGAGCGGACTCTGTTAGATGTCCGTCGAGAAGTTGTGATTAGGATAGATGGCATTAAGGTTCCCTCAGTTACGGAACCCATTATGAGATTCGCGTCTACTCGTGTCCCGCTTCTGGAGAAACCTCGGGGATTTCGGTTTCGAGCCCTTCATCCGCCTCACTTGGAGAAGCTTCCGTGGATTCCTCAACCTCTTTCGTGAGAGGTGTCATGAAGTCCGGAACAGCGTCTTCGTCATCACTTCTGAGAGCAAGGAAATCACCAGCGACTCTCTGGGCTATAGCGCGCTTCGCGTCCTTCCCAGCGTCTGTGAAGGGGACGTACGCTCCGCCAGCAAAGAGAAGCTCACACTTTCTGCATCTCCAGAGTCCAACCGCCACCCGCCTGAGAGCTTTAGTGGCACACGCTGGACAACGCACCGGCTCTGAACGCTTCTTATCGATATCAAGAACTCTGCGGCGTAGTTTGGCACCATACCTAACGCCGTATCGTCCTGTACTACCGACTTTTTTCGTTCTTGCCAATGTATTGGTCTCCTAGATCCCTTTCCTGACCCATATTGGGGCGTTTTAGATGGCGTTGCGGGATTCTATCACCCGCCCATCTGTTTGGCTTATTAGCCTATCTATCAGTATCCGAAGGAGAGGAGCAAGGGCAGTGCCCTTACTGTTCTCATTTCTTCTTTCTTGCTTTTATGGTCGCATCGAGGAGCTTGTGCAAATCCTGGGCGCGATCAATCGCCATGGTCATGGAGGCCTCAATCTCATCAAGTGTGAGGGGACCGGAACCGCCACCCTTTTGCATGGCTCTCAGCTTATCGTTCTTGTCGATCGCCATCGTGAGTCGACAGTCCTGCACCATCTCTTCCTTCAGAGATGGATCCATCACCAGATGTCGCCCAATCCTCGAAACAGTAACTTCAACTGCTGAATTCCGGATTGGTAGATCCAGTTTCTTCCCTGTTGGAACCGCTTTGCCATCCTCCCACTTGTACTCGTCAAACTTCGCGGTATGCAAGGCTGCAGCTACTGCAAGTGAGGATGCATCAATCAGATTACCATCGTAGTCCAAGGGATATACGTCAGCGAACACCATGTACACTTTCTTTCCTGGCTCAATGCACAGTTCTGAAGTGTCAATCATCTCGCTCTCGCGAACTCCTCTGTCGACCACTCTGGCGAGCTCGATAGCCGGCTCCTTAGGTGGCCCAAGCTCGAACAACGGTGAGGCAAGTGGTGCCAATTCCGCAGTCACCATCATGACTCCTTTGTCCGGCGAGTCTGCGTAGGGATCCCCTAGAAGTACTTTCACTCCAGCAATCACGCTTGTGTCTCCGAGATGTACAAGAGCCGAACCCTCGGCTTTTGCAGCAACAACATCGAGCTCAATCTCGGTGTTTCTGGCCTCGTTAAAGGCTCTGCCGTCAATTCGCTTGCCAGCATCAAGATAATTTGCGATAAAATCGCGATCAATGTTGCTTATGACCTCAGCACTATAATCACCCATGTCTATTCATCCTCCTCTCCTGCAATCTCGGCTTCGCCAAGATCGGTTTCCAAGTCATCTTCGTATTCGTCGAGTTCCTCGCCCTCAACCGCCACCTTCTTGGTGTATGCGCTCTTCAGGGCTTCCTTCTGGAGCTCAAGAATATACTTCATTGCAGTGACTCCCATTCCCATGGCTTCCATCAGTTCCTCCTTAGCGAAGGACCCGTCCTGCTGGAGCAATGTAATGTCTCCAGTTGTGCCGAGCATGGCCATTGGTACATCGCCTCCACCATACTTGTCTTCCTCATCGCCCAAGTCAACCAAGAGCTTGCCTTCCGCCTTGCCTACGGCAACAGCTGGCACTAGAGTCTTCATTGGTATGCCTGCGTCAGCAAGGGCCAAGGAAGCTGCGTTAATTGCAGCACACCTAGTACCGCCATCAGCTTGTACTACCTGGATGAAGACATCCACAACTGCGCGAGGGTAATCTTGCAGAAAGAGAGCGGGTTTCAAGGCATTGGCAATGACCATGGAAATTTCACGTTCTCTTCGAGATGGTGCAGGCCTTTTTCTATCAGGGACAGAAAAGGTCATCATACGATACACGCATCTAAGATAGGCTCTGTCATTTATGGTCAAGTGTCGGGGATGAAGCTCCCGCGGGCCATATACTGCAGCTAAAATGTAGGTATTGCCTTGCCGAATGGATGCCGAACCATCAGCTTGTTTCAATACACCGACCTTCAACTCGATAGGTCGCATCTCATCAGTTCTTCTGCCATCAATCCTCAATCCTTCCGGATTGATAAGAAAGTCTGGCTTTGTTTCCGGACTCATTCTTCAATCACTTCCTCCGTTTTGTCATCATTATCCTCTGCAGCCGTCGCTTCTTCAGCAGGGGCTGGTTCCTCTTCAGATGCCGCGGGCTCTGTCGGCTCCTCTGTCGGGGGAGTCGTTATTTCCTCAGCAATCTTTTCTTCAACTACAGGCACTGGTTCTTCTTCTGGCGGCTCCGCTTCCACGGGAGATTCTACTTCTTCTTCGGACTCAACTTCGATCGTTTTGGGAGCCTTTTCTTTTATTTCCGCCAGCTCCTGGTCGAGCATCGCACCGACTCTCTCAGTCAGTTTCGATGTGTGCGCCTGCGCTTCAATCATCTTGAAAGCCTTGATTGCTAGATCAAGAGTGGGGGCGTCAGGAGCACGAACCCAAATCTTTCCATTCTGAGCGACCACCGCTTCAATTCGAAGCTTGTCCTTGATCATATTGATCATCGAACCCGATCGTCCGATTACTCGGGGTATCTTTGCTGGGCTCAAATCGAGAAGCATACCTTCAGTGAGCAGCCCCAGCTCTCTCCCTTTGAGTGTAAGGAATGGGCCGCTGTTTCTGTCAAAAGCGGTGATCTCTGCTGCGATCACATCACCAATGTCAAAGTAGCGAGAAATGTCATCGTCATAGGGACGTCTTAGCGCATTGTTAGCGTGAAGTGATGCGCCATAAGGTCCGGTAATGTCGACCTTCCAGTTGTTTCCTGCAACTCTCGTAATAGTACCTATAACAAGGTCGCCCTCACTGGGGATGTACACACCCTCAAGAGGAACTACCTTCACAGTGTTTCCACGTAATTCTGCGAGACCTGCTAACGCCGAGTAAATCTTACCTTCCTCGTCATAGGTCCCCATGGAGGATCGATATCGGCCCTCCGCGAGTAGTTCTCCTGGAACTACTACTTCTCTCTTTTTGAAATAAACAGTCAATTAATTTCCCTCGTTCTGTATTCATACTTATTCTTCATGTTCTAATGTTCATTCGATGCATCGCATTCCGCGACTGTCATCTAACAACGTCAATTCGTGTTTGTCCCTTTGTCAACTTGTTCAAGTCATCGTAGAGAGCCTGTCTAAGAGATGCAGGCATCTCAACGAGCCCAGTCCACGAGCCATCCTGTCCCCAAGAATCAGATTTAATGACTCCAGCTTTTGCCACAATATTGTACCCCTTGCCTGCAAATGAGGCGGGAAGTGTTATGCTTAGTTTAACACTCTCAAAGGAGATGGGTATTATCACTAGAAGCGCCTTCACCACTCGTGGAACCTGTTCATCAACTCTGATGAAGGGATCAACCCGTACCTTGGCTTCTTCCATCGCTTGCCGAATTCGGTCTGGGGGATGAGGATGCCCAGTCTGGGGGTTCATAGCTCTCTTAGCAATATCTTTGATAATTGCCTCAGTTTTCTCCTCGACGAGGCGGACTCTTTGTTCATGTGTCAACTTGAACTCGCCATGCTTGAGAATCTCAGGTGCTACCGTGAAGACCTCACTTGAACCAAAAGCATCCTTCACGAGAATTTCAGTCGCACGCGACCCTCTTTTAGCGTCATCATAGATTTCGAAAGACTTCAAAATGTCCTCCATGGGTATTTCTTCCCCACGTCTGTAATCAAATGCTAGGTCTGGGTCAACAAACAGCTCGAAACGATTACCTTCCCTTTGAATGCCAATAACAACGGCATCCAGTTCGAGCCATTTATCGCCACTTTTTCTGGAACCCATCAATTGTCAGGTCAACTCCTATGCTTTCTTTTCTGATTCCATGGGTGAAAGATGGCTGTCTACTTCCTCGCTGGATAGCTTGTAGAAAATCCCTGTGCTTACGGGGATTTTGGCAATCTCCACATTCCTAGAAGTTAGCTCAGCATCGGTAGTCTGACGAAGAGTATCTAGAGCGAGATTGATTGCCTGTGTGATTTTCATTTTGGGTTTGTAATGTGTTTCGAGATACTCACCAGCTCTGTTGCTTCCCCGGCCAATTACAGCCGCTAAGAAGCCCCAGTATGTTCCTACTGGATCAGTAACATAAAGTCTGGGCGAATTATCATGGTCAACCGAGCCAATAATCATTGCAACGCCATAGGGACGTGCACCGCCGGTCTGGGTGAACTGCCCTTTGATGTCGCATATGTACTCAGCCACGGCTTCACCAGGGACGGGCTCTTCAAAGGTCAGCCAATAGGATTGTGCCTTTATCCGTGCATTTTCAATCAGTTTTCTTGCGTCAGCCATTAAACCCGATGTAGCGATCCCAAGGTGTTCATCTATCTTGGAGATTTTCTCTACGCTATCTGATTCCTGTAGCGGCTTCATAATCTTTTCAGCAAGCAGCACTACACCCTCATTGCAGAGAATCCCAATAGAAGTCGCCCCCTGCTCCACTGCCTTCTTTGCATATTCGGCCGCAAAGATTCTGCCTTCGGGGCTGAATATGCTGGTACTCATATCGTACCCAGCACCAGAAATACCAAACACTGCAATGTTCCTCCAAGTAGTCTCCAGCATTACCCACAGGAAGCCAGAATCTCGTGCGGTTGGCACTACCTGGCAGTTCCAGAAGGGACACATCGGACTGCCCATGTGACACTGGCCCCAGGCCACTGTACACTAGGCTCAATCGGCTAGCTTGGAAATTGATTCATAAAGCTTCTGGTCTAGTGGTGCCACTTCCACCAGTCAATCTGGTGAGTTTCAGTCCTGAAGCATGAAAAGATATACAACGAACCCGATGGAAATTACAAGAGTAGCGATGCCAACGTTGCTATCGAACATCGCCCACGAAATCGCTGTCGCCAGAATCAGAGTGAAAATAATCTCAAGCCAACCAGCCCGTATTTCGGAAAAGTAGAGTTTGGAGTTGATGATTGTGGTAATGAGAGCGATGAAGAAACCGACCATGAGCAGGGTTTCAATCACCGGAACTAGGAAGGAGTTGGTTTCCAATAGCCAGTTAACAGGACTTGTATCGATGACGTCAGGTGTGGACCAATACCAAAAGGCCACTCCAAGTATCAAAAACACGAGCGAGAATATCACCGTAATAATCGTGGATCGCACGAACTCCTTTTTCTCAATCGTATCGCTCACTGTGTCTAACACCGACCTTGACTTCGGGGACATTTCTGTTTCCCACTTAAAGATACCGACAAGATAGCACTCGCTCTAGTGGTCATGACCTTCATGTGCGCTCGTGTCCAATGCTTCACCGAGAACTAAAGTTGCTTCTTCATCATGCACCGGAAGTTGGTCTAAGTCTATGCTTACGCGATCTCGTAGCCTCTTGATTTGCATTGCTACCACATACGAAAGGGCTGCGAGTATTCCTGCGATTGCGCTTGGCGAGGCACTAATTGTGAAGGATGCAACCAATCCCATTAGCTCAGACAGTAATGCAATGATGAAAACTGCAATGAAAATGCCGCGAATTGATTTTATCAGCTCACTTGCCGCAGCAGCTGGTGCAACCATAATTGCATAGACCAAGATTGCACCCACGGCTTTGGTTGCAAGCGCGATTGCTAGAGCTGAGGTAAC
>WTCK01000160.1 GCA_013138615.1 Candidatus Thorarchaeota archaeon
TGTGATTTCCAAAAGTGCTCAAATCAAGACAGTGAGTTGTTTGCTGGAGCTTTTTGCACTTTAAAATGGACTGTAACTATTCAGGTGGATAGACTGAAGGTAGAAGGCTAATAGGGACGAAACTTAGGGCGTTTGAGCGTTGCGAGATGCTTGAAATCCTTCAGCCTTCAGCCTTCAACCTTCAACCTGAAAAGAGGTGTACAGCTTGGCAAGATCGGCAGGAATTTGAATCATATCTAAGTTGAGCGATTAGCTGTTAGCCATTAGCGTTTAGCTTTGAAAAATCAGGGCATTACGTTAATTAGAAATAACACCCAACGAGTGAAAGTTTGTAATAGTAAAATATCCTGTAATCATTAAACTAATAGCTAACCGCTAAAGGTTAATCGCCCAATTTAGGTTAGATAATGGTAGATATCAGGAAACTATATAATCACTTGTTCTCGGCGGCTACGCCGCCGAGAAGTCCGAAAGGCCATTGTACCTGAAGACATGCGAAATTATTAAGAGCATGCAGTGTTTCAAATGTGACATAGGAGAAATAGATGAAACCAGTATTCATTGACCTTCACATTCACACTTCTGACAACCCTGATAATTTGAATCAATCCTATGATCTTGACCTTTTGAAAAGCAAGATTGAGGAAGTTGCAGAGGGATCGGCCTACCTAATATCACTTACCGACCACAATACCGTCAACAAGCCCATCTACTTAAGAGCAGTACAAATGTTTGAGCATATTCTGTTGGGAGTAGAGTTGCATGTACGCAACTATGACCTTCAGAAACCCTATCATTGTCATATTTACTTCAATTTGCAGCAAATAGATGCGCCTTCTATAGATGGTATCAACACGATACTAGACAAGCTCTATCCAAAGAAGGTGGTCTCAGCCGATGATAGCAGTATCCCAAGATTAGAAGAGATAATGATGCGCTTCGATTTGTATGAATTCGTTCTTCTACCGCATGGAGGCCAAAACCATTCAACTTTCGACAAGTCTATTCCTAATGATGTGCAATTTGATAACACTCTGGAACGGAGCATTTATTACAATCATTTTGATGGGTTCACAGCTAGAAGCAATACCGGTTTGGAAAGAACACTTGAATACTTTGAACGTCTAGGGATAAAGGAATTCGTCAACCTTGTTACATGTTCAGACAATTACTCACCACAAAATTACCCAAACGCCAAAGCAAAAGATGCTGCTCCATTTGTACGGACATGGATGATGGCCAGTCCTACCTTCAATGGCTTGCGTCTATCACTGTCGGAGTCCTCAAGACTGAGGTACGGTAAGAAACCGGATTCGTGGGCTGAATGCATCCAACATGTTTTGCTGAAGAATGACGAGATTGACATCGACGTGGTTTTAACGCCTGGGCTGAACGTGGTGATTGGTGGTTCCTGCAGTGGTAAGACCTTGTTCGTAGACTCAATTTACAAGCAAATTGTTGGAGAGCTTGATCAGAGTATCTACCTTAACACGCCATACAGTATCCAAGATATTCAGGTTAGAAATCCAGCGGGTCAAACTCCGCACTATCTCCCTCAGAACTATATCATCAAAATATGCGACCAGAAGGATAAGGAAAACACTATCGATAATATCTCCATCCTCAAGAGTGTGTTTCCAGCGGATAGAGAAGAACGCTTAGAGATATCCAATGGTCTATTAGAGCTTGGTTCTCGGCTAACCTCATTAGTTCAATCAGTAAAGGAGATTGAATCGCTGCAAGCTAGTCTGTCAAGGATACCTAAATTGTCTCACCTTATCGTTACAGATGTGATTCAAGGCAACCCACTTAAGTGCATTTTACCGGGTGACAAAGCTATCGAATCTATTGAGTATAGTCAGGGAAAATACAATCTTGATATTAAAAACCTCAATGAGATTAATGCGTTTTTGTCACGGAACCCCTTAGTCCACCACGATAGTACTCTTGTTGAAAAACTGAAAAAAGAACTGGAGCTGGCATTTGAGCGATCAGGAATGGAATCTGCTATTCGCGAGATAATCACCTCTCATGAGAAGGAAATCGATGATGCCCAAGAAGCTGAGAATCAAGAAATTGCCACCAAGAGGCAGCAGCTTGAGAAGTTACTGGAAGACATCAAGAGATACTTTAAATTTAACAAATTATTCTATAAATCACTAGATGCCATCTCAAGGTTCTCAATCAAGATTACTACAAAAGAGATTGAGTCCATGGGGCACAAGCTGTTCATCGACAATCAGTTTGAACTGACAAAGGATAAGTTTCTTGAAGTAGTGAATAGTATGTTGAAGACCGAAAACGCAATCAAGACATTCGAATATATTAATCCTGAAGCCCTATTCGAGGTAAGATTCCGCAAGCGAGGTCCAAAGGTTTCTGGCTACGACGATCTCGAAACCCGTGTAACCGCGAAATTTTCAGGCATGAATAAGAAGAAGTATCGGATAACCACAAAGGAAGGTAAAAACTTTGACAATCTGAGTGCCGGATGGAAGACGTCCGTGATTCTCGACTTGATACTTGGTTGGAGTAGTGATAATGCACCGCTCATAATTGATCAACCCGAGGACAATCTGGCAACAGGCTACATAAATTCTGGTC
>WTCK01000172.1 GCA_013138615.1 Candidatus Thorarchaeota archaeon
TGCTGCAGACGCTGTTCGAGTATCAGAGTATGATGGCCGAGCTACTTGGGGTTGATGTTGTAAACAGTAGCATGTACGACATGGCCACTGGATTAGCGGAAGCGGTCTTGATGGCCGCCAGGGTGAATAAGAAGCGAAGTAAATTCCTTGTGCCTGACACGATCAATCCAGTCCATTGGCATGTAATCAATACGTTTGCGGAGCCTGCAGGCATCACGATTGAGCAGGTCGGACATGACCAGAAGAGTATGCTCCTTGACCTTGCAGACTTGAAGTCGAAACTGGACAGCCAAGTTGCAGGAGTCTATATTGAGAATCCTAGCTACCTTGGTTTCATTGAACCCCAAGTTGATGAGATCAACCATGTCGTTCACGATGCTGGCTCTCTCTTGGTTGTAGGAGTGGATGTGCTCTCTCTGGGTATTCTACGGCCCCCAGGAAACTACGGTGCGGACATAGTTGTTGGTGAAGGACAGTGCTTGGGTTCTACAGTATCCTTTGGAGGCCCATACCTTGGAGTGTTCGGCTGTAAGGATGACATGAAGATTATCCGCCAACTTCCAGGCCGTCTCGTGGGGATGACAAGAACGTCCAACGAACCCTATGAGCGCGGTTTTGTTCTAACTCTCGTTCCTCGCGAACAGCATATTCGAAGGGAGAAGGCCACCAGTAACATTTGCTCAAATCAAGCTCTGATCGCAGTGACAGCCGCTGTCTACACATCCACACTTGGTCCTGAAGGATTCCGGCATTTGGGTGAAGTAATCGCCTACAGGTCGCATTACGCTGCGAAACAACTCAACAAGATTTCTGGTGTAACAGCGCCCGCTTTTGGTGCCTCATTCTGGAAGGAGTTTGTCATGAGGTTCGAGGGTGACGTTTCTGCTCGGATGGTTCATGAATCTCTACTGAAACGTGATTTGCATGGTGGCAAGATTCTAACTGAAGATTACCCTGAACTTGGGGAATCAATGCTGTTATGCGTAACTGAGCTCAACAGCAAGACTGCTATTGATGAGCTTGTGGAAGTGGTCCGTGATGTCGTGACTAATGGAGGTGGCACAAGATGAGCCGCCAACGCAACCCTCAAGATTCCAAATACCGTCAGGCCGATTGGAACGAGCCTCTCCTCTTCGAGATGTCCGTGTCAGGCAAGATAGCCCACCGGCTTCCTGCTGTAGAAGGTGAAGTGAAGAGCTTGGTGGGTTCACTGGATGCGATAATCCCCGCAGGGATGCGTAGGAACCAGAGCCCTAACCTACCAGAGATATCAGAGCTTCAAGTAGTTCGTCACTTTACCAGATTGTCCCAAATGAACTTCTCCGTGTCTTCAGGCATCTATCCGCTTGGCAGCTGCACAATGAAGTATAACCCCCTCATCAATGAACAGGCTGCCCTGAATCCTGGTCTGGCATGGCTTCATCCATACCAAGATGTTTCCACATGCCAAGGTGCCTTAGAGTTGATGTGGGAACTCGCGCAGTGGTTAGCCGAGCTCTCAGGAATGGACGCAGTAACTCTTCAACCACCCGCGGGTGCCGCAGGTGAGTTTACAGGTGTTATGATTATCCGGGCTTATCACAAGCATGTCATGGATGAGGGCGACCAGCGCAAGGAGATGCTTATTCCGGATGCGGCTCACGGAACTAATCCAGCCTCGGCTGCGATGGCTGGCTTCAAGATAGTCGTTCTCCCATCCAGTAACGAAGGCCTTGTGGACCTCGATGCGCTCAAGGCAGCTTCAGGTCCGCAGACCGCAGGTCTCATGCTCACCAACCCAAATACCATTGGAGTATTCGAGAAAGATATTGGCGAAATTGCGGGCATAGTCCATGACTCTGGAGGCCTTCTATACTATGATGGAGCCAACCTTAACGCAATAATGGGGATAAGTCGACCGGGGGACATGGGCTTTGATGTTGTGCACATGAATCTACACAAGACCTTCTCAACCCCTCATGGCGGGGGTGGTCCCGGATCCGGAGCAGTGGGTGTGAAGGAGAATCTAACCGAGCTGCTCCCAGTTCCGCGTGTTGTTAAGGCAAAAGACGGCAAATTCGACCTGAACTACAATCTACCTAGATCTATCGGAAAAGTCCATGGCTTTTACGGCAACTTCGGCGTTCTTGTGAGAGCCTATACATACATCTGTGCCTTAGGTAGGGAGGGGCTTCGCAGAACTTCTGAAATCGCGGTGCTCAATGCGAACTATGTCACACATCACATCAGTCAGATTCGAGGATTCAGTCTGCCTTATTCTCCCAATACACCTCGCATGCACGAGTGTGTCATATCAGCTGAGAATCTTGCAGAAGAAACCGGAGTGACTGCAATGCATGTGGCAAAGCGGCTTCTTGATCTTGGAGTTCATTCTCCTACTATGTACTTCCCATTGATTGTTCCAGAGGCACTTATGATAGAACCCACGGAATCCGAATCAAAAGAAGATCTTGACCTCTTGATAAGCGCATTCAAGCAGATATCTAACGAGGCATACAGCAACCCGGATATCGTCAAGGGTGCACCACATTCGACAGCACTCCGCGACTTGGACGAATACCGAGCAGCACATCCCAAGACTCTCACACTGTCTTGGAAAATGCACTTGAAACGGATTGCGAAATAGATCGCTGAGGGCCACCGAAAGCGTTACAGGCAACCATTCACATACCATGGGTGCGATGATAATCGAAAGAAAGGCCGGAAAACATGGCATCATCCTGAAGGCAGTTACAATTGGCAGTGACCTTCTCGTGACCATCTACGGCGGAGATGAGCATCACATTGGGGGGGTTGCGGTAGCGCATTCTGCAAGGAGTCACTACAGAAACGCTACTACTGTTAGCGTCAATACATTCACGTTCCCCGGTCACAAGGACTACATTGTAGCCAACTCTGCAGCGGAGAAGATTTGCAGGTCAATGGGAGTTCCTGTCGTCGTAACGGTTGGAATTCACATCGATAGAGCAACCAGAGAGGAGATCGATGTGGTAGTTAAAACAGTGGATGCCATGGTGGAGGACCTGATTGCTCAGTATCAAAAGGCTGAATAGCGTGCAGATGGGCGTTCCAACAGGTCCGACATATGCGTGTCATGTTCAAGCCTTTTGGGCCACTCAGACGACTGCTGAAAGAGAATCTAATCGAGATTGAGGTTCCTTCTGGCTCCACAGTTCGGGAAGTGATATCCCAGGTTATCGAGATAGGAGGCCCCAATGTGAATCGTCTGATAATGAATGAATCGCGCATCAGCGGGAATCTGATAGTGTTATTGAACAAGAAGGACGTGGCCACCCTAAATGGAGAGGCCACCGTGGTGAGTGAGGATGATGTAGTTTCCATTCTTCCTCATGTGCAAGGCGGATAGGTGACACACATTTGGGCGCGATATCATACTACTTGGAAACCTACGGGTGCGCCCTAAACACTGCAGATTCAGATATGATTGCAGGTCATCTTAACGCCCGAGGCGCCAAGCGAGTTCTCAGTCCTGAGGAAGCCCGGGTCATCATATTGAACACATGTGGTGTCAAGGAGCCAACAGAGGATAGGGTCATTCATCGCCTGAAAGAGCTCTCGAAGATAGCAAAGCCGGTGATTGTCGCTGGGTGTTTGCCAAAAATATCTCTTCAAAGAGTGCAAAGGGCAATCCCCAACTACGCGGCTATTCTTGGCCCCCAGTCGATTGAAACTCTGGGCTTGATTGTTGACCGTGTGATGAAGGGCGAACGCGGCCTTCTTCACCTTGAACCCGACACTGGCTCGAAGCTCCAGTTCTTCAAAGGTCCACCCGGTAGTGTCGTGTGTACAGTTCCCATCTGTGAGGGCTGCTTGGGCAGCTGTACGTATTGCGCGGTCAAATTCGCTAGGGGCAATGTGAAAAGCTATTCAATCAAGTCACTGCACGATGTGGTTCGTCGATGTGTTCACCAAGGCTACCGGGAGATTCGTCTAACCGGCCAAGATACAGGGGTCTACGGGCATGAAACCGGAGAAAACCTTGTAGATCTTCTGCAGGCTTTGGATGACATTGAAGGGACTCACATGTTCAGGCTGGGCATGTTTAATCCCCATCATATCTTAGCCACAATCGACGATTTTCTACAGGTCATGGGTTCCCCTCGTTTCTTCAAATTCTTCCACATACCACTACAGTCAGGCAGTAACAGCATCCTAGGTGACATGGAGCGGCGCTATTCGGTTGAAGATTGGCGGTCAGCTGTGCACTCAATCGAAAAGAAGATTCCACTGGCTACAATTGCTACAGACATCATTGTAGGCTTTCCTGGGGAAACCGACGAGGACTTCGATAAGACAATCGAAATCATTAGCGACTTGAAGCCCTCTGTCGTCAACATATCGAAGTACGGGGACCGTCCTGGTACAGTTGCCTCGCAGGCCAGAAACAAGGTGAATTCATCAATCAAGAAAGATAGAAGTCGACAGCTATCTGCACTTGTTGCAGAGGTCGTAACGGAGCAGAACGCGACTTGGCTCGGATGGACCGGCCCAGTCCTAGTAATAGGTGCTGCTTCGAAAGGTGGAACGCTTTGCAGGAACTCCTCATACAAGGTGGTTATTGTTCAGAAACAGCTGACACCGGGAAAAACTGTTGATGTAGAGATCACAATGGCTCATCGAACGCATCTAGCGGCTATGGTTATCCCCTAGGTTTGATATTCAAATCTACAACTCGACCTGTCTTGGCGCTCCTTCTTGCAGCCTCTACAATCTCCAATGCGGCAACGCCATCATCAAGACCCACCTTGGGCGTGGCGCCTGTTTCAATACAGGTGAGGAAGTCGTTGAGGACTTCTCCAAGAGGCTCACCATAGACTTTGATGGTTGCTCCTCTTTCTGGAAGTCTGATTGTCCTGCCGTCTGCAGAAGGTTCTTGGTCTAAGTCAGTAACCTTAATGATCTGCGCGAATAAATCTAAGACTAACGTTCCCTTTGTTCCAGAAACGTCCATTGTACGCTTCCTGCCTGCGTATTGCCTTGACAGGTGGAATACGTGCTGTGTGCCACTTTCGAACTCCACAAGCACAGTGCCAGCGTTGAATACTCCTCCCGATTCATTGCATTGTGCGTAGAGTCTTGCAGGTCCGTTGCTTATCCTAGCCATGATATCAAAGTCATGAACTCC
>WTCK01000105.1 GCA_013138615.1 Candidatus Thorarchaeota archaeon
GTTCCCTGATGACTTGGCTAGATACATCGGTGCGTTCGTCGTGCAGCAATGGAATGCGGTTTGCGAATCTGTACAGTCTTGTGCCTGGGGGAAGTTCACCACCATAGCTAACGCCTGTTTCCACAATGAATGGGTGTCCTTCATAGACACTAGGTGACCTCTGTCGTACTACGATGAACTCCGGCCTGAGCCGTCTAATCCCCGCCTTCATTACGTCGAGGCCTGCGGGTGAGAGCGATTTGCTGGAGGGCGCTAGAAAGCCGCTGTATGTTTCGAATTCTCTCATCATGTGGACAAGTTTTTCATTGCTCAATGCCTTGGGCGCGGCTGCTGGATCCAAACCAGCTGAAGCCAAGAATTTCTCAGCTGTTGATTCGCCCACTCTCTGGAATGAGCCCCTTAGAAATGACTTGAGGGTACTCCTGCGCGACTCCTTTATCATTCTCTTGAGCATCTCAACATCTATCCCTCTGGGGTGCGGCTTAGCCTCCTTTGGTTGCTGTGGCAGCTTTTCTATGACTCGAGGCAGTCGAAGTGATTCTCCGTCGGGGTTATCGAAGCGCATAGATGCGTAGGGAACGATCATGCTCGTTTGCAGGAAGTATTCTGTAATCCGTCGTTTGCTGCGGAACCAATCCCCTTGTAGATAGAACTCGATTGTCGTACCATGTTCTCCTGGATTCTTTGGCTGTTGCTCCTCGCGAATCAGTATTGGTTCGTTATTTTCAATGTCCAATCGCATTACGATTTTATGCTCAGCAATTTCACTGCTGCGTCCGGTTGTTATCTCGATTGGTTTCTGAGTTGTGATCTGCCCATAGAGGAGTGCAAGGCTGCCCCCGAGACCGAAGGTGCCTCGACTTTGCTTCAATGTAAATTTGGTCCCCGTGAGCATCCTGCCCAAGAGCCGAGGGGCGTCTTCTCTCTTGATTCCTGAACCGTTGTCTTGGATACGGAGTTTGAAAACTTGCGGGCCTTTTGGCATTCCCTCTGCTTCTGAGGAATCCGTTTTCACCTGCTGTAAGGACACAAGCACTTCGGGTAGCACCCCTGCGCCTTCGCAAGCATCTAGACTATTTTCAACGAGCTCTCTAACAGAAACATAGAGTGATCTTGCGGGGTTATCGAAACCAGCTATCGTTCGATTCCTGTAGAACCAGGCAGATACTGATAGTTCTACGACGTCCGAGTCTGAGTGACGCAATGACTGCAATACGGAGGCTCCTCTACTTCTTACAGAATGTCCTCGGTGAAATTGGGCTATGAAGCGTGGTATTATCCATACACCATTCAATCAGAATTGAGGAACAATGAAGAAGTTGAACAGCAGAAGGGCTATGAACGCCGCTATTAGTGCGGCCCACACCGTCTTGTTCCACCTCATGACTGTGGCTCCATCGAATGGTTGTATTGGGATCATGTTGAAGGCACCTAGCATGGCGTTTAGCATGAGTCCGTAGCCTAGTACGGAAAGGACAAGAATTGTAGAGAGGTCAACTACTGGAACCCCAACTGCCGCCACTAGCAACAGCATTCCGATTGCAATTCCTGCAGCGATGATGAAATTCGTTAGTGGGCCGGCTAGGTTTACTTTTCCATCTTCCTCCAAGCTCTTGGCCCTACTGGTTGCTACAACTCCTGTTCCGAAGATTGGGAATGACCAGAGGATTGCCATCGCTGATAGGAGGTAACCCTGCTGAGTCATGCGGAATTCACTCCACTGTCCATAGTGTTGTGCGACAAACTTGTGGGCCATCTCGTGTGCCATGAAGGACACCAAGAAGATTCCAATTGTGATTGTAGGGTACCACCAGAAGCCAGCGCTGACGAAGTAGATCAATCGCGGAATGACATTGAATATGCCACTTGGATATCCCATCATAGAAATGCCAACTAACACAACTAGGATGGAAGCGATTAACAAGTCCCTCTTCTCAGTGGAGGAAAACCTCGCACGACCGGTTGGCCGCCTTATTGTGCGTCTTCGACTGGGACGTTCATGCACAGGCAGTCGCACTTCCTCTTCAGTGTACTGTCCACTGAACGAATCAGCAACGTTCCCCCTTGCGCGGTCGCGTGCTTTTTCCATGGCCGGACAACCGTGGCTCTCCGGTAATCTATGGTCTGCACAGAAGACGCAATTGCAATAGGGGCATGTGAAAGCAAGGTCTTCCATCCCGCAAAGTGAACAGTTTACCATCTTAGTACACCACGAAACCGTCGAATCCTATTGTGCTCTTGGTACGGCCGGTTCTTTGTGTTAATATTCGTATTCCTAGTGGACATTGGAATCCGTCCGCCTACTTGTCTATCTCGGTCGGAAAGCAATCTACACTTCGCAACGCTTATATACCAAATGGTCCCTAGTAACTACAGTACTAGTTGGTCCCTAGCGGACTTACTGGCATACACGCACAGAATGGAGCCCCAAAGGTGACTCTTAGGGCGGCAAAGCGCCGCCCGGGGCTTCGAAATAGGAGGCTTGTAACCATGATTGATGATGATTTCGATAAGATAGTACGCCGGATGTTTGAGAGCTTTTTCTCCCGCTCAGGAGGTTTGAGCGAAGAGGGAAACATCACTATACGCTCCGATTTCGGAAAAATGGGTGCGCCTAGCGTTGGCATGAGCTTTGGAAATACCGAAACGACGCCCAATGTTGAGAAAGTCGATCTCGGGGACACCTGCGTATTTGTTGTTGAAACTGCATCCACGTGCCAAGCCCCAAAGATAAGGGCTGAAGGTAGAGAGTTGATAGTGGAGTTCGGAACCGAGCAAGGGGCACAGATGAAGCTTGAGATTCCCTATGCTGTCGACGTTGACAAATCGAGCTTTTCTCATCGCAATGGAATCATTGAGATTAGCCTTCTCAAGGCTGTAGATGATGGTAGTAGTTCTGACACAAATGAACGCTACTTGAGAAGTGTATAGGATGGGAGTGTAACTAAATTGACAAAAGAATTAATCAAACTCAAAGTAGCCGCTGCAATGCCAAAAGATCAAGGCCGCAGCATCGTCCGACTGAGTTCAGATGTAAGGAATCGGTTGGGCGTCAGGTCCGGCGACTTTGTCTTGCTAAAGGGCGAGAAGGAAACCGTCGCTGTGTGTTGGCCTGGATTACAGGAAGACGAAGTGCTTGACATGGTCAGAATGGACGGGCTGATCAGAAGCAATGCTGGTGTTAAGCTAGGTGAAGCAATCGAAGTTAGCCCCTTCAATGTTCCAGAGGCTACTCGCGTTGTACTAGCGCCGAGCCAGCCGGTACGATTTCAGAAAGGCTTTGAACAATATGTGAAACAGCAAATCACAAACAAGCCAATCACCAGGGGCGATATACTGGTTGTTGCATCAATCGGACAAGGACTGCAATTTGTGGCAACTGCTGTTTCTCCAAGCAAGCACGTGCGCGTCACGTCCACAACTATTATGGAGGTTCTCACGAAGCCAGCCAAGCCGGCTGATGTTACCGTGCCTGTCGTGAATTACGAGGACATAGGAGGTCTGGGCAAGGAGCTTCAGAAGATTCGGGAGATGATTGAGCTCCCAATGAAGTCACCCGAGCTCTTCAAACGCCTCGGAATCTCGCCACCGAAGGGAGTGCTTCTCCATGGTCCTCCCGGGACTGGCAAGACGTTGATAGCCCAAGCTGTCGCGAATGAATCGGGTGCGAATTTCAAGGTCATCAATGGCCCCGAAATCATGTCCAAGTTCTATGGTGAGTCGGAACAGAAGATTCGCGATCTCTTTGAGGAAGCTGAAAAGAATGCGCCAAGCATAATCTTCATCGATGAACTGGACAGCATTGCACCCAAGCGTGCCGAGGTGACGGGTGAGGTTGAGCGCAGAGTAGTTGCTCAGCTTCTTGCTCTGATGGACGGTCTCGC
>WTCK01000182.1 GCA_013138615.1 Candidatus Thorarchaeota archaeon
ATCTGAACCTATGATATCAAAGCATAGCGTACAACGGTGGAATGCAAATCACCAGGATTAGCATCGCCAGGATGAAGACAGCAATTCTTGTTTTTGAAACCGGTACTATATCATTGAGAGGGCCTGGATGTGAGCCGCCTCGCGACATCAGAAGGATGAGTATCGCCATCATGAAATAGCCCATAAGGAACATCACAGCCATAGCGCCCCAGCCTATGTACTTGTGATACTTCTCACCCACAATTGACCGCAAAGCATGGCCACCATCAAGCTGACTAACGGGGAAGAGATTGAGAGCGGTGACCAACATCCCAACCCACGCGGCAAATGCGAGAGGGTGCATGTATATCGTGCCGCCAGCGGGTATGAAATCAGAGTACAATATTTCAAAGAACGAGAATAGAAGAGGAACTGCAAGCTCGCCTGACATTCCTGGAAACGCCTCATCAAGAGCTACCACTTGTTCAGCCGTTACAGGGACGGACAAGAGGAAACCTATAACGAGCACAACTAGCGTTACTGCGAAGCCAGCATAAGGCCCTGAAAGCCCTAGATCAAACAGGTCCTTTCGATTCATTGGAGGACTTTTCTGCTGGATGAATGCGCCAAAAGTGCCACCCAGTTGGGGAAGGCCCGGAATGAAGTAGGGAAGTGTCGCCTCGATGCCCTTGCTCTTAGCGGTCAGAAAATGTCCCATCTCATGAGTGAATATAATCCCCATCAGGGCCGCCATAAACGTAATGGTTACAAACGCTATGTCGAAATACGTCCAGCCATTAGGATAGAAGAGGGTAAGAAATACTGGAGATGTCGCTTGCATGAATCCTGCAATGGCAATGCTTGCAAGCGTAGCTATGAACAGAACGTAGTTGATCTTTACGTCGGACTTCTTTGCCTTCTGAGCTGGCACGAAACGAATGTAAACCTCTCCCTCCAATTGATTCCTCCAACGTACAAGGGGCCAGACCCGGAGTTTCTTCGTCATCTCGTGTATATCTTGAAAGATGCGGTCTTGCTCCTCAGGTCCTGGCACGACTCCATTTGGCCATCGGACCACAAACGTAGGGGCGCCGTACTCCATCGCGCTCATCAACACCTCGAACCTAGTTGAGAGTACGTCGCTCAGTTCACCAAATGTAGGATAGCTAATAACACTGGGATAGTCGTTGGGTATTGACATGGCACGAGTGCCCTCCATAGGGATGGCGAGATGACTTCTCTCCGAGTGAACCGCCTATAAGATTGATGTCTCAGGCACGGAGATTACAGTTCAAGCTCTGAAGCGAACTGGAAGGCGCGATGAACAGTTTCCAGAAGATTCATCTTTTTCTCAACAGAGCCCACAAGCTCAAGTTTAGTACCTTTTTCCCGGAGCTTATCCGCCAGTCGTAGTCGAGGGTAAGGCTCGGTAGCCAGCACGACTGTATCTGCCGAGAAGAGCTGCTTCTGGATATTCTCTGCTAGAACCACGTATTCGCGCGTGATTTGCTTCACTTCCGCATTCTTGTGCAGCTCCACACCACGCTCATGAAGAGCCTTCATAATGACCCAACGCGAGGTCCGGCCAAGACCCTTGCCCAGAGTCCTACCCTTCTCGAATATGTGAACAGATTCAGCAGTGGATGAAAGACGCAGGGCGGTGTAGCATCCGAGTGCGCTGCCGCCAACTATTGCCACGGTTCCAAGGTCTTGAGGTAGGAGATCAATCGCATCAACCGCAGACAGCACATGCGACATCTCGACCCCTTCAAGTGCGGGAGCTCCCGAAATCGTTCCGGTTGCGCAAACAACGAAATCGAATTTCGTATCATTCAACATACTGGCGTCCACTCTTGTGTTTAGCCGTAGATCCACTCCTAGCCTGCGCATCTCTCTCCACATGTGAGTGGTGTAGGAAGCAAATTCTCCCCTCCCGGGAATCTTCGCAGCTAGCCTAAGCTGTCCGCCAGGCGCGGCCTGTTCCTCGAATAGAGTAACATCAAAGCCTCGTAGACGAAGCACTCTCGAAGTTTCGAGACCTGCTGGACCTGCTCCAATCACCGCAATCGTTCCAGAGCCCTGAGGCCCGATGTTTCTCTTGAGCTCAAAGCCTGCTATTGGATTAATTGCACAAATCACAGGTTGCAGCGTGAAGACTTGATCAAGGCAAGCGTTGCAGCCTATGCAAGTTCGAATGTTTTCGGAATGACCTGTACGTATCTTTTCTGGCAGCTCCGGGTCCGCGATGAATCCCCTAGACATACCGATAAGCTGAGCCTTTCCTCGTTGCAGTATTCGCTCTGCAATAGTTGGACTGTTTATTCGATTGCATGCAATGACTGGCACATCAACAGATTCTGCAATTCCCTCTGCAAGATATGCAAAGTGGCCCCGGGGCACATTCATTGTTATTTGTGGCACACGCGTTTCATGCCAGCCTCCGGTCACGTTGAAGCAATCAACCCCAGCCTCTTCGAGCCATTGAACTACTTTCTTATTGTCCTCAAGGGTGTTGCCGCCTTCCACGAAGTCCTCGCCGCTGATTCTGTATATCACGGGATAATTGGACCCGACCGCGGCCCTCACACTCTCGACGACCTCAAGGGCAAATCTTGCTCTAGTTTGCAGGTTTCCACCATAGTCATCTGTTCTCTTGTTCGTACACGCTGCAAGGAACTGATTGATGATGTATCCTGCAGAGCCAATAATCTCCACGGAATCGAAACCTGCTTTCTTGGCCCGATAAGCAGCCTTCCCGAAGTTTTTTACAGTTTCGTGAATCTCATCCTCCGCCAAAGCACGAGGGGTTTCTCGAGTAAGCCTACACGCAACTTCAGATGCCGATACCGCCTGTTCCCCAATCATAATTGAGTGCACATATCGACCTGCGTGATAGAGCTGAGCGGCAACTGGCACTTTGTATTGATGTATCTGCGAAGCAAGTCTGGAAAGCCCTTCAATGTGTTCATCCTTACTGACCCCTATCATTGTGGGGCTGCTCATGCCCAAATGTTCGGTATAACAGCCGCCGACGATTATCAAGCCCGGCCTGTGCTCAGCCCTAGCCCTGTAGAACTCAACTAGCTGGTCTGATACAATGCCGTCTTCACAGTAACCCAGATGAGTTGCAAGGAATACAAGTCGATTCTCAAGGGTGAGATTCCCTATTGTGGCAGGTTCAAGGAGGAGCATCTAAGTTGCCTCCGTTCGTACCATAAATGTCTGCGTAGATTCTCTCGCTGACTTCCGACAAAGTCATGTCGGCGTTCTCTTTCCATATGCCTGATATAGTTGACTATTCACTCGTCAATGGTGAACCGAGAATCAGCGATTTTGTCCTCTTTCTCGGAATCTGAAAGATGGCGCTCCAGCCAACCTACTCTTGCATCAGAAACCCCATCAAAGCCGGGAA
>WTCK01000129.1 GCA_013138615.1 Candidatus Thorarchaeota archaeon
AGAGGTAGGATACACAGAGAACGAAATCGAGCTGGTTGTGCAAGCAATAGGGACACACAGGTTTAGTGAAGGCTTGACACCCACTTCGATCGAGGGAGAGATTCTTAGTGATGCGGACAAGCTTGATGCAATGGGAGCAATTGGCGTGTTTCGAGCCATTGCACAAGCATCAATGACAGGTGTAGGCATTGACGGTTTTCTCAGTCATGCAGATGAGAAGCTATTGAAGCTGCACGAGCTGATGTACACTAAGCAGGCGAAGACCCTGGCGGAAAAGCGTCACGTGGTTCTTGACAGATTCGTCAATCAGTTACGTGAAGAGATTCAATCCAATGTGGAAGCTTAATGGAATCAGCCTTGCAGAAAGATCTCCAAATAGGATGTTCTAATCGAATTGTTCGAATCAAGTCCCAGCCGCTCAATGAGGTTGAATATCCTGTCCAGAGCCGGGTCCATGTCACCCCTCGATGTGACGATACTTTCCAATTCCAAGAAAAGACCAACATCCTCCACATCATCGACACTAACAGTGATAGAGTCTACAGTGTAGAACACACGTCGTTTTGAGATAGTGGCCACATGCTTGAATCCAAGGCGCTCCAGGATTAGCCGAGCACTGTCTATGTTGCTGATGTGTACTGAGAGTTCAACGCGTGATTTGGACCGGGACTCTAGTTTTGGCCCCTTGTAGGTCAGCTCATATGGAGTGGCAATTGTGTTGTCTTTCTCGTCCCCTTCCGCCTCGGGATGACGGCTTCTTAGACGAAGAGCCTCGTCGGTTTCTTGAAAAGCCCTTGCAGGATGGTCGAAATAGGCATCAACTTGGGTTTCGCTATTCGTCTTTTGTGCACCAATGCGATGAAGAGCCGCCTCAACGGATTTTCGATTCTCTATCGGTATCTTGACCTCAACCTCAATGGATTCCTTCATCTGAAACTGGGCTCCTGTCAATGCATAGGTAAGAACTGCAAAATGACGGGGGAACAAGTCAATAGGTGTTTCCATAACTGTCATAACGGAGGCCTGACAAGCATTGAAGGCAGGTGTAGTCGTGTCAAGAATCAAACATCTCAAGTGTGCCAAGTGTGGGAAAGAATACACCGACAAGGACGTGCCGCCCAATGACGGATGCGGGGGAAGGATCGACATATCCTTTGATCTTGAGGAACTCAAGGAAATATTCACCAGGCAGAGCATCGAGCAACGAAAGGGAGGATTATGGAAATACTTCGAGCTAATGCCCCTGAAGAAGCGGGAGAGCATAGTGACTCTGGGCGAAGGAAATACGCCCTTGTTACGAAGCAACCGCCTTGCGGACCAATTGAAACTTGACAATCTATTCTTGAAAATTGAAACGGTAAATCCCTCAGGATCTTTCAAGGATCGACCGATATGTGTGGGAGTGAGTCGTGCCTATGAGGATGGCGCGGAAACGGTATCTGCTGCATCATCAGGAAATGCTGCGGCATCTATGTCCACGTACGCTGCTAGGGCGGGAATGCAAGCCGTGGTTTTCGTGCCAGAGGACGCTCCTGCGGGGAAACTCATACATCTCAGGACGCTCGGAGCCCGCGTGTTCAGAGTTCAGAAAGTCAAGGATGGAGTAGATCCCACAACAACATTGCTCAAAGCTGCTTGCACAGAACTGGGATGGACACCTACACCATCATTCGGGCCGTTCAATTGCTTTCAATTCGAGGGAACAAAATCGCTTGGCTATGAGGTTGCCGAGCAAATGAACTGGGAACCACCGGATTGGATACTATTTCCCACTGGTAGTGGAGGGCTTATGGCTGGGACAATGAAGGGGCTATGGGAGTTCCAGCAGATGGGGTTGATAGATTGCCTACCAAGACCAGTTGTGGTTCAGCCAGAGGGGTGTGCACCGATCGTTCGGGCGTTCAAGAAGAATCAAGACCCTCTTGATATCGCGCCATGGGACTCGAATGAAACCGTAGCAGGAGGTCTTGCAGACCCATTCCCGTGGGACGGCGATGCGGCGCTCAAGTATCTGAAGATAGCGAACGGTAAGGCGATTGCGGTGCCTGACGAAGCCATAGAGCGGCAGCTTGTGGCTCTAGGCAAGCTGGAAGGTATCTTTGCTGAACCGAGCGGTGTTGCAGCATTAGCAGGGCTTGAATCGCTTATTGATCAAGGGGTCATCGATAAATCTGACAGAGTTGTTGTTCCAATAACAGGTTCTGGGTTCAAGGATTTGGCAACGCCAGACCGACTCACACCCCAAGTCATTCTCATAGCGCCAGATCTTAACCAGCTGAAGGCTGCACTTGAGAGCAGTGCTTGAAAGGAGTGGTGAAGATGACCAAACATCAACGATCCAAACCCACAATGCCAGAGATGATTCGTTTCATGAAAGAAGCGCTGATCGAAGCCAAGAGAGGATTCGTAGACGGTGGTATACCTATCGGCTCAGTGTTAGTGATTGATGGCAAGATTGTGGGTCGAGGGCATAATCGCAGAGTCCAGAAGAACAGTGCAATCCTACACGCTGAGATGGATTGCCTTGAGAATGCAGGACGATTGAAGGCGTCAGAATACCAAAGGGCAACGATATACTCTACACTTTCCCCTTGCGACATGTGCAGTGGGGCAATACTCCTTTATGGGATTCCTAGGGTTGTTGTAGGCGAGAATAGAAATTTCAAAGGACCAGAGGAGTATGTTCGGAGTCGTGGAGTAGAGGTTACGATTATCGATGACAAGGACTGCTTCGAAACCATGCGGAAATTCATCAAGGGCTACCCGGAACTGTGGAATGAGGACATTGGCGTCTGATCCTTAGAGCAAACGGAAGTGACAGAATCTTGATCGGAAAAGAGCAGCGCAATAGAGCTAAAGAGATTGCCAAGAAGTATGGATACCTGCCATACATGATAGAAAGATACGTTGCTCTCTGGGGGGAACAGGAAGCAATCCAGTTTCTGGAAGCATGTGAGCAGCCGATCAAGAGAGCCATCAGACTCAATACACTTCGAGCGCCAGTCGAGGAAACACTCAGCAGGCTAACAGCCAAAGGCGTAAGGCTAGAGAAAGTTCCTTGGCTAGATACGGGATACATTGCTGATTTCACGCGTATATCGCCGGGTTCACTCCTGGAACACATGCGAGGATTCTACTATGTTCAGGGAGTGCCATCAATGACCGTAGCGGAGGCACTGCGCCCGCAACCAGATAGCCTAGTGGTGGACATGGCCGCTGCGCCGGGTGGGAAGACTACACACATGGCTCAGATGATGAATAATTCCGGCGTTATCGTTTCGATTGAACAAGACAGGCTTCGTACGGCAAGTCTCGAGAGTAACATCCATCGTTGCGGTGTAACGAATTCGATTGTATTGCGCGGTGATTCCCGCAAGCTTGATCAGCTTGGCTTAGCGCCAGATTACATACTACTGGACGCACCATGTTCAGGAGAAGGGCTCATCGCTCTTGATCCCTCACGAAAGCGTAGCAAGAGCATGGCGGACATCAGGTTTTGCGCTACTAAGCAGGATGCGTTACTGGATGCTGCAATCACCGCTCTTGCCCCGGGAGGAACTCTCGTCTACTCAACCTGCTCGATTGCCCCCGAAGAAAATGAATTCGTTATTGATGACCTCTTGAAACGTCGACCTGAAACGAAGGTAGTGCCAATCAACATTGAGTTTGGCGTTCCTGCGTATCCTGCCCCCTACGGCGTTGAATTGCACGAATCACTAACCCTCGCAAGACGCTTTCTTCCACATAAGCACAACGTGGAAGGTTTCTTCATTTGTAGAATTGAGAAGGAGGAATCGTCTTGAAACCAGAGTACGTAGACTCAGTCCAGTGGGACATTGTGAGAAACCAGATAGATTCAGACTATGGTGCAGGTGTGACAAAGCGCATCTTGGGTGCTCTTACACCGGTATCATTGCCTAGGGCTAAGGGAATCTCATTTTATCTAGTTCCTACGGGTTGGCTGAAGATTCTTGACCGGGACTTCAAACAATTCACACCCCTCTCACTCGGTATGTGGCTTGGAGACCTCGTAGAAGGCTTGTTTAGGCTGAGTCTACCGGCACTGGAACGGGTTCAAGAACACACTTCCAACCTTCTCATTGTGTCGAGGCGCGGGGCTGAATCATTTACATACGGAAGAAGCATTCTCAAAGAATCAGTTGTCAAGATTGCACCTTCACTCCTAAGAGGCCAGAGGGTGTTCATTCTCAACGAAACAAACGAGTGCTTGGGTCTAGCAGCGCTCTCAGTGGATGCTTACAAGATAGGACGTCTGGCCAAGGATAGACTTGTAGCCAAGAACCTTGTTGACATCGGGTGGTACATTCGAAGGTTGAGCTAAACAAACATGTCAGAGGTCCGATCGTCAGATTCGATTGACCTGCGCATCTTCTCAAGCCGTTCAATCTCTTTGCTCTCTTCTAGGAGCTGCTCCACATTGGCCTTTAAGCCGTACACTTGGTTCAGCTTCTCCAGCATTGCGGCGGCGGCTCTCGGATCTGGTCTTCCTCGTATAGCATAGGATAGTAGACCGATTGCGGGTGCATCTCGCATCTCCAGCTCTGCCAATAGGAGTGCAAGTGGACCAGCTACGAAGAGTCCCTCCTCTAGGAGCGGAACGTCCCACTTCTCAATCAATGGCTTATACTTGCTCGTTGGGACACAACGCATTTTTGCTTCATCTTCCTTGAAGCTTGCATCCAATCCGCCTAGGAGGATGGTTTCTGAGAACTTGCACTTTGCTAGCCACTCAGCCAATCTGTCGACAAAATTCCACTGATCGCTCTGATGTGGTTGGAATCGAGGTACGAGGAAAATCAGTTTCTTTTTCGCATAGGAATAGAGCTCGAACGGAAGCACCAACCTCTCGTTTTCCATCGATACGAATAATGGCAGCATATCGCTCTTGATGAACCCAACTCGTTTTGCTTCCAATGTTCGAGTCAAGTGAGCGGTGCTCAAGAAACCTACTTCGCCCAGACCATGAAAACCGCAGATGAATGTGGAACCAGGCTTAACTTGGAAGCCCTTCTTCAAGATGATGTTAAAACCAGACTGTCTCGTTGTAACAAATGCCATTCTCTTATGCCTCTTTGAAGTAGTAAGGGCTATGCTCGCAGTTCCTCACCCTTTCAAATAGCGCGTGGTGCTTTTCCTTTTTAACACTGTGTCATAGCAGGATAGGACACCATCAGCCCATATGCTCAGGGTGACATTCGAATCGAAAGGAAGGCAAAAGGCAACTCACCAGGATTCCAAGAAATCCCTGCTGTCGCGTATTTTTGGATAATACTAGCCCTTTTTGGTTAACGACAAAGCAAGAGAATGACATATCCTCATACGTTCCATAAGGTTAACATCGGAGCAGACTTAGTTGAGCACGCTTAGAAAACTTGAAATCGAACAGGTTTCGCCTCGTCTATTGGAGGTTCTCAGAAGAGAAGGCCTAACTTCTCTAACCCCATTTCAGTCTGCTGCAGTTGATGGAGGGATTCTGAGAGGGGAGAGTCAAATTCTTCAGACCTATGATTATGAAGAGGCCTATCAGATAGCGGAGATATCGCTTCTGAATCGTGTAGCATCCGATTTTAAAACTAGGGCGCTTGTGCTCTGTCCAAATCCACATCAAGCCGAGAAACGATTCCATTCGTTGAGCTATAGATGCAACCGACTTGGCATCGAAGCTACAGCAATCATCCGGAGAAGGACTGCAATTGGGGACGCATGGAAGGGGGGGCGCGTAATTGTTGCCACCTTCAGGTCTCTAGATATCGCTCTGCGCGTACATCCTGATGCATTCGAAGGCATCGAGTGTCTCCTAACCGACCGTCTTGACTTGATTGGCCAGCCAAGGCTAGGTGCGAAGCTGGAAACTGTGTTGGTTACATTGATGGGTATGAATACTGAACTGCAGCATGTCGTGGTAAGCCCCCCGGTAGCGGATGTCGAAGATCTCAGTTCATGGTTAGGCGCCAGGATTGTAGAGGATACCAAAACTGACATGAAACGCATATTCAGCGTCAAGGCATTCGAAAGCGTTAACGAATCGTTGGCGGATCTCACTGAGTTTGTTCAGTATAGGCGTGGGCAGGTGGCCATTCTCTGCTCCAACATCCATGCATGCGAAGAGCTGGCGGCTCAGCTCACAGGAATGAGTGATGCAAGCAAGGAGTCATCTCTTGACCTTAGGTTAACGCCGGAACATAGGGATGACCTCGGACACCTCTCGAGGGACATTATGGGGAGGTACTCAGAATGCGAAACATCAGTCATGCTGGGGCGAACCGTTTCCAGAGGAGTTGCATTCATCCACGAGGGAATTGCACGAAGCCAAAGGAGAATCATATCCGGTGCGTGGGAAGATGGACTCATGCCAGTGATTATCATGCCAACGCGCTTTGCAATTGCTAGCGGCCTAAGGGCAACTGTCGTATTTCTAATTGGAGTTTTCATGCAGGATCTAGTCGGAGACCTAGCAGACAAAGAGGAATTAACACAACTATCTGAATGGCAGCTCAGTGATGTGCTTAGCTCTATTGGAAAGAGAGGAGTCGACAATGAAGCTTTTGGAATAGTCGTGGTCGGCACCCAAACTGAAAGGCACAGAGTTCTTGCAAGATATTTCGTTGAGGATTCGGAAGGGAACATCAGCCCTAGACTTGGTGAGGTTGACAGCTCGATGGATAATCCAGAGAATGCTCAAGATCTCGTACTTCGACAGCTGTGTAGTGACCACACAAAAGAGGAGGACCCCTTCTCGATTCTGGACCGAACATTCTGGGCGGCAACCAATCGCGTCACTCAGATATCTCGCGATGGTTTAATGCTAGCAGATGATGCTGATGTTGAGGCACTAATTTCACTACGGTCAACGAAATCCACTGCCACACGTGCGCGAGAGATACCAGATGAGGATGTTAGATTAGTAAGCATAAACCCTAACAAGATTGAGGGCCTCGTGCACAGTCGGAGTCGCGACTTATGGCACCATGTCGTCGTCAGGGCAGGCGAGGGGGTTTCCTGCACCTGCGAGTCATGGAAGTACCAAGGAATTAGGAAGCATAGACTATGCAAACACTTGGTTAGATTTGCGAATTTCGCTCTTCAAAATGACGAAACCAAACCTTACGCCGCTTCGGTTATCCGACAATCGCTAAGAGGATTAGAGATTCTTGGCGAACTGGAGAGAGCAGGTTTGATGCAGCCGGATGGGAAGGGTTTCAGATGTACAAAACTCGGGCGGAGCGTCACTGTTCTGGGTGTTTCCGTGAGTGATTCAAAGAGAGTGAATAAAGCACTGGGACACGCCGGCAATAAGCTGGCGACTATCCTGATTGATGTTGCAGTGGCCAGAACGGGAATGCCTAGGAAGGCGATTGCGGGAGTTCTTGATGCTGTGCAGACGCGCGACATGGAGAAGGTTGTAAAGTGTGAACAACATGGGCCAGGAATTGTTGAGAATTGTCTGGAAGAGTTGCACTACATCAACAGCATTCTGGTAGGCATCATGGGAGGAAAAGCAGGCAAAGAACTGAAGAGAGAGATTCGTAAGTTGGATAAGAATCTGGTGGCCACTCTGGACGCCTTCAGCTAGCATTGCCTGAAACCTAGTCGAATCTGAACATGGCAACGCGAATCTACACGGGTTGGATACCAATCATAGCATTCCTGCATTTTCAGTTACCTTTTTTTAGCTCAGAGCGCCGGTCCGAGCCTATGCCCGGGGTCGTATAATGAACCCCAACGCATGGGAACATTATCATGAAATTACTTGAACACGAAGCTAAGGATATTTTCCGTGCTTTCAATATGCCCACACCCCCAGGAGGTGTAGCTGAAACGCCTGAAGAGGCGATGAGTATCGCAGCCAAGGTGGGCAAACCCGTTGTCGTCAAGGCACAGGTACTCTCAGGGAAGAGAGGGAAGGCAGGCGGTGTGAAGTTCGCAGACACACCGGAGCAGGCCAAGGAAATCGCAAAGCATATCCTTGGATTGAAAATCAATGATTTGCCAGTGGAAGCAGTTTTGGTTGAGGAAAAGCTGGACATTCAACAGGAAATCTATGCAGGCATAACCATCGACAGGAATGAGCGAAAATACGTTGTGATAGGCAGTGGAGCCGGTGGGATGTCAATCGAAGAGCTTGCAGAAGAAAGCCCTGAGAAGATTGTGAAGATGCATGTAGACCCAAGCATTGGATTCCTACCCTACAATGCCCGCGAAATGGCCACAAAGATGGGATTCCGAGGAAAGCAGATCAACAAGTTGGCAAGCTTTTTCCTCAAACTATGGAATATCGTTGAAGCAAACGACGTGGAGCTGACAGAGATTAACCCCCTCATTCTCACAAAGGATGGCAGGTTCCTAGCAGCTGATGCGCGTTTGAATGTGGATGATAATGCACTCTTCAGGCACAAGCAAATGATGGAGAGCTTGAAGAGAGACCCAGTGGAGCAGAATGAGAGAGAGAAAATAGCAACAGAGAATGATATGGCCTATGTCGAGCTCGACGGCAACATTGCATGCATCTGCAATGGAGCAGGACTCACAATGGCAACCCTCGATGCTGTGTCGCTGTACGGAGGCAAGGCTAGCACCTTTCTTGACCTAGGCGGTGGAGCAGATGCAGAGAGAGTGGAAAAGGGTATCGAGGTAGCTCTGATGTATCCCAAGGTCAAAGCCATACTCATCAATATAATGGGAGGAATAACACGATGCGATGATGTGGCGAAAGGTATCCTGGCCGCACGTGATGATGGCGACATAACCGTGCCAATGGTTGTACGTATGGTGGGAACGAATGAAGAAGAAGGGCAAGAGATCCTGAATAAGGCAGGGATTCCGTTCCTGAAAACCATGGAGGAAGCAGCCTCCAAGGTGGTTAATCTTGCAAAGGAGGTAAAATAGAATGGCAATTTTAGCAGACAAAGATACCAGAGTCATCATTCAGGGAATCACAGGTGGACAGGGAACGTTTCACTCACAGGCCATGCTCAATTTCGGAACAAAAATCGTTGCAGGGGTGACACCGGGGAAGGGCGGTCAAGAGGTCAATGGGATTCCGGTCTTTGATACTGTAATGGAAGCAAAGGAAGCACATGATGCTACTGCTGCCGTAATCTTTGTTCCTGCACCGTTCGCAGGAGACGCGGCACTCGAGGCAATCGCTGCACATCTAAATCCTGTTGTTGTGATAACTGAACATGTTCCTGTTCGCGATGAGATTAGAGTAATTCATACCGCAAAGAGACAGGGAATCACCGTGATTGGTCCCAACACGCCGGGAATAATCACTCCAGGAGCAAAACAGAAACTTGGTATCATGCCCGGTCACGTCTTTGCTGATGGTCCCGTGGGACTCATGTCACGAAGCGGCACACTAACCTATGAGATTGCTGCTGGGATGACATACGCAGGAATCGGAATGACCACTGCAATCGGTCTTGGTGGTGACCCTTGCGTTGGGTTAACGCCCATTGAGGCAGTCAAACTATTCGAGAAAGATAATGACACCAAGGCACTGGTTCTTGTGGGAGAGATAGGTGGTGACGCAGAAGAACGTGCGGCGGCGTATATCAAAGAGCACTACGACCGACCTGTCGTAGGCTTTATCGCAGGAAGAACTGCACCTCCAGGCAAGAGAATGGGACATGCAGGAGCTATCATAAGCGGCAGCACCGGAACTGCACAGGCCAAGATCAAGGCGCTGAACGATGCAGGTATTCCAGTCGCAGAGAAGCCAAGTGATGTCGCCAGATTGCTCCAAGACGTCTTGTGAGCGGGCTCAGCATAAGCAACAGGTGGCGTAGAGAGCATAAGTTTTTTAACGACACCTAGCGGGAATGGCTGAGCAGACTCGCGGAGAAACGTATAGTCCGCTCTCAAGGAATGAGGTTGTATAAAATGCCAGTAGCAGATATCGAAAAACGCAGACTTGCACAACACTATCTGCTCTACAAATCTGTATGTCGCTATTGCGGAGCTACCAATCCGCTGAATGCAAAGAGATGTAGGAAGTGCAAGACAAAGGACCTCAGGCCGAAAAGGCGGTCTAGAAGGTAGTTACTCCCGAGTGATGAGCCGGCAATATGGGCCGGTGATCTAGTTGGCTATGATGCCGCCTTCACACGGCGGAAATCGGGTGTTCGAGTCACCCCCGGCCCACCACTCGCAACATAAAATAGCAAGGGGCGCAACAATGCCAAAGCAAATCAATGACGTGGAAAAGTTCCTCGAGATGACTGAGAACGCTGCAGAGTGTCGCGTGAAGCGAGGTGCAAACCAGGTCAAGCTAAAGCTTCGGACTGGTAGGTATCTTTACACGCTTATCCTTGAACCCCAGAAAGCTGAAGAGGTTCTTCAGCAGGTGAAGTGCCAAATTGTTGAGGCGCGCTCTACTTCCGAAGAGGTCTAGATCTCGAAACTCTCGCTAACCTCAGGCACATGTGCCCGACGACCTGATTTCTTCAGCTTCTCCGCCAAGGAGTCACAAGACTCAGACTCTCCATGGATCGCGTAGAACTCCGGATTTCCGGGTATCTTCTTCAGCAGGTCTAACAAACCTCTAGAGTCGGAATGCGATGATAAATGGTGCATCTTTACTTCGGCGTCCACTTCGAAATCGCGGTTACCGACTGTGACCCTTTTCTTTGCCATCAGCATAGCACCAGGTGTCCCAGGAATCTGAAAACTGACGAGGACAATTGCATTCTTTGGATTATCATAGAGCATCTTAAAGTACAGATGGGAAGCTCCACCCTTCAACATCCCTGCTGGAGAGATTATGATTCCACCCTTCTTGACTGCGCGCTGACGATCTCGGTTGTCATGTATTACATGTGCTCTTGACACAGCTCGTGAGAATGCTTGAGGCGAAGCGATATACTCTGGATGTTTCACCAAGATTTCATTGACCTTTCTGGCCATTCCATCCACATAGATTGGGTATTTCCGTGGTATATTGCTGGCTTCAAGAATGCACATAATTTCTTGACTTCTTCCAACAGCAAACGCAGGAATTAGGACCGTCCCACCGCGCTCCAAGGTTTCAATCACTGTATCTACTAGATCTATCTCTATCTCCTCCCGATTCGGGTTCATCCTGCGAGCATACGTGCTTTCAGTGACAACCACATCATGCTTCGGGAGGTTCTTCCTTGCGCCCATATTCAATCTAGATTCTATCGCATTGAAGTCGCCAGTGAATAGGATTCTCTTGCCATTGCATCGCAGAGAAACCATGGCACTCCCAGGGATATGCCCTGCATTGAATAGCGTTAGTTCAAAGTGGTGACCAAGTGGGACCGTTTCCTCGTAGGCTGTAGGTTGACATTGACGCTTCACACGCGGAATCTCATTGCGGCTAAAAGGGAGACGTCCCCTCGAAATCTTATCCATATCACGGAGCAGGAGCATGGTCAGATCGCGGGTTGCAGGTGTGCAGAAGAGCGATACATCTGGATCTGAGAGAACCATAGGTATGCCCCCAGAATGGTCGAGATGTGCGTGCGTGAGGCCGACCCCTTGGAGATTGTCCAACGGCACCTTGGGTGGAAATGCAGGCGGGTTGAGGAACTTGGTACCATAGTCTACAATCACGCTCTCATTACGATCTTCAACGAAGAAACCAGCACGGCCAATCTCTCTGCAGGAACCGAGAAATGTTAGAAGTGGCATCTATCAATACTCCGAGAGTTGACCGCGTTTGGTCACAAGAAAAGGCTTCCGAAAGTAAATGGCCAAGATTTCATCCGTTGCTCTAATAGGTGCGACATGTTTACTCGGGAACAAATCCACCGGGATTTCTTCACATAGGAATCAATATTAGAAGGCCTCCACTGAAACGCTGTATTGAATCAGCGACAGCAAGCATGGTGACTTCGGGTGACGGAGGGAAAGCCTGACGAAAAAGAGCGGATAGGCTCTGGGCCCAGAGATGCAATCGTCCTCGTTGGGTCAAAGAATGTGATGTCTTACGTGTTGGCATGTGTGACGCTCTTCAACAAGGGTGCCACAGAAGTGGTGATCAAGGCGCGGGGACGGCTCATTAGTAGAGCTGTTGACGTGGCTGAGATAACCCGTCATAGATTCGTCCCCGATGTCAAGGTCAAGGACATACAAACAGATACAACTACGGTGCAGACTGACAAGGGAAGCGACTTGAACGTTTCAACGATAGATATCACTCTCTCCAAATAGTCTGAGAATGGTTAGTACTGTCCTCGCCTAGAGCCCGGCTGCAGCTGGAGCTTTCTTGATTGGCGAGGAATAGAAAATGAAAATACCAATCTGCCGTTTTGATTTGGAGTCGGGCACACTGTGCCCCAATTGTCAGGAGCGATTAGATAAGGGTAAAATTACTTCGTTCGATATTGAATTCTGTAAATGGCTGATGGAGAAGGAGAAAGACTACCCAGCTTTGGAGAATCTCAATCTTCAACGAGCTATCAAGGTGGCAGACTGGTTAATCCTAGTTGTGAAGAAGAGAACCAAGGCTTCTTTGTTATCAGCAGTAGACCTCATCAACGATATCACTGAAACATTCGGTGAGGTAATTATCATTGAGGGGTCCATCAAGCTTCGGAAAATTGTCAGGACATTCATAGACCCTGCAATCGAAGTGGGAGTCAATAGTCTTCACTTGCCTGGAGGATATAGGGAGAGCATAGTCATTTTGAGGGCGGATGATAGAGAACGGATTCGATACACGAATGCTCAACTCAAGAGCATTGTTTCAGCAATCATGGGAGAGCAGGTACTGTTTGAGTACGACGATGAGCGCCTTGAGAAAGAAGATGACGCGACAGAGAGTGAGTTCGAAGAGAAGATGCGAAAACTCAGCGAAAGGCGACGAGATATGGACTGACTCAGGTTCTGTTTATGGGATGATTCTTCATTATCTCTCGCATGACTACAGTTGCGTACGACCCCTTCCTAAGGTTGAACTGGAGCCATAGTCCGTCATCGTCACATCGCGGATTGAGTTCAGGGACTTTGATTGAGATTAGATGCAAACTCCCTGGAGAGGCCAGTGCTTTGCTTTCTGCGCTTCTGAAATCCATGAGGGTTATCCCTTCATCCTTCAGTATTGTGTCAAGCATCTCTGATTGCAAGGACGGAGGCATTCTTGTGGAAAATCCAGGTAATGGGGCAGCCACACCATATGCATCGGAACTCACAAGTTCTCTGCGTTGTTCGAGGTTCCGTTCTGTCACGAAAAGCCAGGAATCACGACCCGAATGTGCTTCATCCAACTGCATCAGGAAATCACCCGGCAGGGGAGATTGTATGGAACGCCCGGATCTCAGGCGTTGGCTGATTAGTCGATTGAACAGATATGACTGATAAGAGTGCACAAAGAAGGTCTGAATTCGTGAAGGAATCTTGGTGAATGCTCTGTGATAGTCGCCGGGATGCTTCATGAGATGTCTAAGCACGATACGCTCATGTCGCAATCCCCTTGGGAAGCAATCCAGTATTTTCTGGGTCACAGTCATGTTCTGTGTCATATCCTGACGGGCTCCTGTGAGCTCTTCTGATTCATACTCACTTGTGATCGTCAGCATGATGCGTAGAGCACCCTCAAAATCGCCCTTTACGGCAGCCTTTCCCACCATGTGTGTATCCGGCCGGGTTACACCAAACCGTTGAACACCAAAGTAGTTGAGAATGTATTGGCCCTCCAACTCTTGCGCAATGCTCATGGAGTCCGTGCAGCTGGATTCGAGTTCCCTCAAGAGAATAGCAAACCGGTTCCCCCAGAGATCACCTATCTGAACGGGTTGTCGTACATACTCCATGTCCCTAATTG
>WTCK01000126.1 GCA_013138615.1 Candidatus Thorarchaeota archaeon
TGTAATGCGGCTTGATAGTGTCAGGAGTGTAAGAGTATGGAATCATCTCAAGGCAGGATGTACGAGAGTCACGCATATGTCTTGGCAATCAATCAGCCGAAGGTATACTTGAGAGATTCACGACCACGAGGAGACCCCGTAGTACAAGCAGTGGGCGAGTCTCGCTTCACTCTTCTTGAACTTGTTCCTCGAAGCGGTGCTAGACTCAACCCTCAAGATCGCGTATCAATTCAGAAGGACTCCCAGACCAGCATCGACCATGTGAAACGGAGAGTCTTCTACGAAGACCTGATTCCTGAAAGCGCGGCAGAGCTGCCTTTTGTCGTTGAACTAATCGTAACAAAACATGAGTACAAATTCGTGCAATTCTTCAATGAAGCGAAACCAATCACAACTAGAATGCATTCTCTCCAGCTACTTCCTGGTGTGGGGAAGACGCTGATGTGGGCGCTTCTTGATGAGAGAAAGAAAGCGCCATTCAAGAATTTCGAAGACATTGCAGCTCGGACCAAGCTGCAGAATCCAAAGAAGATCATTACTACAAGGATCATTAATGAGCTGAAAGAGGACGTCAAGCGGTGGCTATTCGTTCGTCCCTCAAAGCGAGAGGATGATGAGAGAAGACAAGGGCCAGGGTGAGATCTCTGTTTCAAGAAGAGGTCAAATCCCTGCTTCGGAAGTACTCAGTACGACCTAGCAAGAAGACCGGTCAAAATTTCCTCACAAGTCAGAAAGTTGCCAGGGACATTGTATGGTCTGCAAATCTGACCAAGGATGAATCGGTCTTGGAGATTGGCGGAGGGCTTGGCATTCTCACTCAATGGATTGCTCGGTGTGCCAAGACCGTATATGTTGTCGAGAAGGACGCGGGATTAGTCAGAGCTCTCAGAGAGATTTTGAGTGAACTGGACAATGTTGAAATCATAGAGGGCGATGCATTGGAGATAGACTTCCCTGAAGTTGACAAAGTGGTCTGCAATCTACCCTACAGCATCTCTTCCGACATTACCTTCCGACTTCTTGAACAAGTGAAATTCAAAAGTGCGACTCTGATGTATCAGAGGGAATTCGCAGAAAGACTCCTTGCTGAACCGGGATCGGCAAGCTACGCACGTTTGACAATCGGTGTGAGATATTATGTTGACGTAGCATATATCATGGGTGTGCCAGCAAGCATGTTCTATCCCATTCCAAAGGTTGATTCGAGTGTTGTTTGCTTGACACCCAGATTAGCGGGACCATTCGCGAAAAACCCTGAGATTTTCTTCTGGCTTGTCCATGGCATTTATTCATACCCAAACAAACAGATTGGAAAGGCACTTCGAATCTGGTTCCGAAACATGAAGCTGGATAAAGCCCTAGCTAGCACGCTCTTAGATAGAGCGGGGGCTTCTATGACCGGCACCGAACGACTGAGGAGCTTATCTCCAGACACCCTGGTTACGCTTGCAGACTGCCTCATGGAGATGATAGAGGACGAAGCAGTACCGGATCCAAGGGGCAAAAGCATGTGAGAGTAGAAGACCTTGATTTTAGGGTCGATTCCGGAGTGTATGCTCCAGCTGAAGATTCATTTCTATTGATAGATGCCATTGATCTTAATCGCGATGACGTTTTTCTGGATGTGGGCTGTGGTGCTGGGCTTCTGACACTAGGCGCAGCCGGAATCGCAAGAAGAGTTGTGGCGACCGATATCTCGCTGAAGGCTGCTCGGAACACGCTAAGGAATCTCAAACGGAACGGGCTTGAGCACCCATGTAGTGTAATGCAGTCAGACTTGCTTGGTTCTATTCCTCCAGCCGCGTTGTTCTCAGTAATCGCTTTCAACCCGCCATATCTTCCTTATGACGGCACTACAACTCAAATGGATCATGCGTTCGTGGGTGGTGCTAAGGGCACTGAACTCACCGAACATTTCATTCAGCAGGCCGTTAGGCATCTTCAGAGAGGGGGTTCTATCTTCGTCGTCAGTTCATCTCTTGCGAGCATTAAAGATTTGAAGAATGTGATGGTGAAGTGTGGTCTTCGCATTGAAGTCGTGGAAAGCCTACCCATATTCTTTGAAAAGATACAAGTACTGAAGGGCATTCAGCATTGATACCACAAGGAAACCGTTTTATCCCACCGCTAAACCGAGCGGCAAAATACACATAGAAGCGCATGAGGTTATCGACAATGTCCAGTGAAAAGGCCAAGAAGAAGACAACCGAGAAAAAAGCGAAACCCACGAAAACAACAGCAAGCAAGAAGAGTGTGGCCAAGAAGACGGTCGCTGAGAATGTTGTTAGTAAAGGCAGTCTCCTGTATGTCGATTACATCATCAAAACCAAGAGAGATGGAAAAGTATTCGATTGCACCATGGAGGATGTCGCGCGGAAAGAAGGCATATACAAAGAGGATGACCGGTATGAACCAATGCTCGTTGGAATTGGGTGGAACTGGCTTCTCGCTGCTGTCGAAGAAGAGCTAATCGGGATGAAGGTAGGGGAATCCAAAACTATTGACGTGCCACCAGAGAAGGGATCAGGGCCTAGAGACCCAAGCAAGATCAAATTGTTCGCCAAAACCAAACTGGCGAAACATGGAGTGCGGCCCATAAAGGGGGAAGAGGTGAAGATAGGTCACGAGCGAGGTGTGATTACGCAAGTGCTTGGACGTCGCGTCAGAGTTGACTTCAACAGCCCACTGGCTGGAAAGACCCTTGTTTTTGATGTTACGGCCAAAGAGCTCATTACTGTCCCCGAGGAGAAGGTCTTGGCAGTCATTAAGAGAAGAATTCCCGCGTTACCAGTAGACCAGTTTGGTGTGTCCATTAAGGGAAAGACAGTCACTATCGAATTCCCACAAACGAGCCGCTATATTGAGGGGATTCAGTATGCGGAGATTGGCGTGGCTTCTGATGCACTCAAGGTGATTGAGAAAGCCAAGAAAGTCAAGTTTGTTGTCACCTACGAACGACCTGAGCCTCCAAAGGAAGCCAAAAATTAGCATCACAATGATTTTGACGTCAGTGAA
>WTCK01000163.1 GCA_013138615.1 Candidatus Thorarchaeota archaeon
CCCAACCCTTGTCGACGTAGCGATTAATCAGCTTCCAGGGCGAATCATGGAACTCTGGAGCAACCTCAAGGAAATCTTCGTAGCGTAGTTTAAGCTCGAAAGTACCCAGCTGTATTGGGAGCTTAGCTCTCTCGCTGATTGTTCCTGTCGATTCCATATGCCATCCAAAGGCAGATTGACATAGATGAACCACGAAGTCCTCCTTCTCTTTGCCAAGGTGCTTGTTGACAGCCTTGGATTCAGCCTCCGCTTGATACTCCCTGAGTCTGGGGTCGCCTATCTTCTCAACAATAAGACGGGCAGTGGGATAGATGAGCATGTCCCCTGGTTCACCTGTGCGAAGTAGAGGAATCTCGGATTGATCGAGCGCAGCTAAAACCCGTTTCTCAGCCGCTTCAATGATGTACGTGTTGGTTCCAGATTCAACAAAGGATATCAGGCTTCTGAGGTCACGTGCGAGTTTCTGCTGAGCCTTCCTTGTTCCCACTGAGAACGGGTACTTCAGTTGCTGACTCATGGACACAGTTCCTTCACTCCATTAAGATGAGCCAAGATTGCGGGTAAATCAAGTTTTGCTATTACATGTTGAATGTTGGACTATAATCGTCATATCCTTTCTCGTAGAACTTTTTTCCACAGGATGTGCACTCAAACATCTGAACCCCTTTTGAGAATGCCCAGCGATTTAGAATCCTGAAGATCTTGGAGCTTCCACACCTAGTACATTTTACTGTAGAATCATCAGCTGCCCAAGGCGAGTTGTGGCGTTTGGTGGACATTATCAGGACACTTCTATTGCATATTTCTCAGGAGGGCTTTTAGTCTTTTAGACAACGCACCATATGTGCAGCTATTCCTTTGAGATGGATTGTGTCCAATCACTTTTTAGAGGCGCTTGATTAAATATGAACGTTGTATTGAAGCAGAAGGATATTCACAAATGACATATGTTGTTGAGACCACGAATCTTACCAAGATTTTCGGCAGCAAGGTTATTGCCGTAAATAACATGGACTTGGCGGTTGAAGAGGGCACAATCTATGGTTTTCTTGGTCCCAACGGATCTGGCAAAACAACGGTGATAAGATTGCTGCTGGGGTTGATAATGCCCACTGCAGGAAGCATCAAGGTTTTTGGGGAGAACATGAACATGAATTCAGCCCATCTGCGGAAGCGGATTGGATACCTCCCAACTAATCCAATGCTCTCAAAAAGGATGACTCCGATAACCTACCTTGACTTCGTGGGTAGGCTCTTCAGCCAAACAAAAGACCAGAGAGTATCAAGGCTTTCGAAACTCATAAGATCTGTCGGACTCCTTCCGAGTGCCTCTCGAGAGGTAAAGGGTTTCTCAACAGGCATGGTGACCCGCCTAGGACTTGCCGCATCTTTGATGAACGACCCAGATTTGCTTCTTCTTGATGAACCTACATCCGGCTTGGACCCAGCTGGGAGAAAGTCAACCCTCGACCTAATCGAGGAACTGGATAAGGAGAAGACAATTTTCGTGTCATCTCACATTCTGAGTGATGTCGATAGAATATGTACCCATGTCGGGATAATAAACGAAGGAAAGCTGATCTACTCAGGTTCCATCAAGGAGATGAAAAAGCACATCCAAGGTAATGTCCTCCGGTTGGAGCTTGATGGAGATATGAATACTTTTTGTGATAGACTGGCATCGATAGGGGGCATGGCCGCCTTTGAAAGGAGGGGAAGCTTCACAGTGGAGATTAGCTTCGTTTCTGAAATTTCTACCTTGAAAGCTATCCAAGATGTGTTAGGCTTGATAGTGGAGTGCAATCTAGATCTGATATCGATGAACTCCTCAACCTCTAGAATTGAGGATGCTTTCTTGAAATTACTTGAGGAGGAAGAATCACGTGGATTCGCAAGAGCAGTTTAGATTCGTAGAGTGGCCGATGCCATTCTTGGCCATTGTGGAAGTCGATTTGCAGAATCTCTTTAGGAGCAGAATAACCTATGCTTGGCTAATTGTGGGAGTCTTTCTCCAAGTTATACGGGTTCTATCTGCGCCATGGGGCTGGGGAACATCAATAATCGTTGTCCAAGGGCTTGGGGATTTCATTCTCATTTGGAGCATGCTGATTATCGGAATAACAGCGAGTGCAGTGTCCTCTGAAGCGGGAGAACTCGCAGACTCCATAATGAGCAAATCTGTAAAGCGACACGACTACATAATGGCGAAATTCACATCACGAATCATGTATGTGATGACGATCTACTTGCTAATTTCCGCAGTCCTAGTCGGTGCAGCGACGAGGCTGTTGGAGAATGACTACGACATGAGTGGACTTGTTGCTGCACTCCTGCTTGTGGCACTTGCGTTAATAATGCTGACTACTCTTGGGGTTACGCTGAGCATGGTTACATCTAACACGGTCATAACGATAGTGTCCTTGCTTGTCATATGGTACTCGATGACGATTTTCCTTCCTCTGGTAGATTTAGAGTTCATGTCCCCGAGCAGCATGATGAATGAGCTACTTGACATCATTCAAGGTGTATGGAACGGAGAAGAATGGAAGATTGCCACCAGCTTTGGTGGAATTTCAATAATCGCAATGTTCCTATCTATACTGTACTTCTCGATAAAGGACCTCTGAATCTGCCATTGTTTGACATGGCCTGGATACCGCCGAACAAACCGATTACATACAATCTACACTCTCTTTACCCACAGCTTCGTTACTATGTTCACGAGGGGGAAATCAGGGTCAGAATATCGCGGTAGGGGGTCAATTTTTTAGACCCACAACTATTGCTGCTGTTTCTCTGATCTTCTTAGAGCCAGTTGGTTTCAGTCCCGCTTCGGTCATGAACTGAACTATGTCATCAACGCTATGCTTGCACATGTGTGGATACCTCTTTCGTGCTTTCTCCTCATCCATCCCATGTGCCCCCATTACGCGTACAAAGGCTTCTTCGTTTCCAGACACGAAATCAAAGACCACACAGACCCCAGATGGCTTCAGACTCTGAGCTGCCTGAAGTATAATGGACTGTGAGTTATCAACCTCATGAAGAAAGAAGCCAGAGAAAACCATGTTTACAGAGCTGGGTTCTAATGCCACTGCATCTGTGTTGAAATCGTGCTGCGTTAGTATGTAGTTATCAGATGAGAGAACACAGGAGAGAATCTCATCCGCTTGTTTTAGCATGCTCTCGCTCTCATCCAGTCCATACACTTTCTTCGTTTGGAGCTTCGATACAGTATCCGCGAGAAAGAGTCCCGGGCCGGGGCCAAACTCTGCTACGACCTCGCGTGGTTCAACCCCAATAAGTTCAAGCAGGGCATTCCAAAATGCCTCAGGGTATCTCTCATTGTAGGATCTTACCATACCCTGCACGCGCTCTGGGTCTTGCCAATCGGCCTTCCCCAGGTGCTCTACCACTAGTGACGCCCCAATACGTAGTCGGCTCTCCTCAGCAGGCTCATGAATTCGCTCAAACTCTGCCGAAGAATCTCGGGATCACTGTAGAGCTTCTTTAGCTCAGCACTTCGCTCCTCAAGCGAAGAGTCATTCATCTCATTCATTATCTTGTACGCGGCTGTGGGCCTCTCAGTCCATCTCAGCAACTCGTTATGGTTTGAGCTGAGAAATAGTACAACTGGCGTCTTCTTCTTCCCGTTGATCTTGAGGGCTTCATGGAAGTGTCCATTCTTATCACTGTCTAGAATGCGCAGCTCCACGTTGGGCGATAGTGATGCCATCCGCGCAAGAACAGGCAGGTTACCTGCGGTGTCATTGCAGCGATCGGTGCCAAAGACCAAGATGTTCACACGATTCTGGATACCACTGAGGGCTTCGGTTTCTTCCTCGTTGACTAAAAGGTCAACGTATCGTGCCTTCATAATCTCCACATTCTCACGTGCTGACTTGAGAAATGTCTTGTAATCTACTGCGTTTTTCCACTCTGCAATCTCTGGCATGTATATCACATCAGGCTCCGAGAGAGAATTCTGCCGGTCCCACCGACTGGTAGTTAGTTGTTTGGATTGAATAAAAGGCTATCTTGATAGGCAATATTGTAATATCGGGCTGAAAACAGTCGACGGACGTGGTTAAGCAATCATGACAGCGGCAGAAGAGGTTCTGGAGGAATTAAGGAAACTAGGCAATCCTGAGCAAGCAGAAGCTGTTGCCAGATACTTGAAAACTTCTTCACTCAGATTCATTGGAGTGAAACTTCCGCTCATACAGAAGACCGTGACGAGATTCACAAAGGGGCTTGCGACAGAGGAGCTGGTACCTCTTATGGATGGGCTTTGGAAGCAGACCATCTTTGAGCCACGAGTTGCAGCAATACGAGTTCTGGAGAGGTATGCGAAGAAGGGAGATGTGCCCCTTGCACTCGATACTGCATCTCGATGGATAGATGATGTTGATACATGGGCCCTCATGGACCCGTTGGGAACATCATGCGTAGGCACCCTTCTGCTGAGAAACCGCAGTATCGAAAAGACCCTAATCGAGTGGAGCATGAGTGAGAATTTCTGGCGACGTCGAGCCAGTATTTTGCCCTATCTCCATCTCTCCAAGAAATCAGTATACAATGGTGAATACACGGAGAGAATCTTGCAGGCCATTCAGCCACACATTTCTGACAAGGAGTTCTTTGTAGGGAAAGCTGCTGCTTGGGTTCTACGTGAACTTAGCAAACGAGAACCAGAGATTGTGAAGGCGTTCATAGATCAGCATCGTGATGTGATGACACGCCTAGTGATTCGAGAGGCTAGCAAGAAACTGAAGTGGTGAGTAGAAAACGGGCTCGGTTGCTGGTTCTGCTTTGCGTTAATCCGCCAGCTCATAAGTTAGATTAGCGTGAAGCAGATGCCATGACCGAGAAGATGATGCCTTATTGTGGTCTCATCTGCACCAGTTGCGGAGCATACATCGCCAAGCGCACAAATGACGATGAGCTGCGTGTAAAAACAGCGAAGCGTTGGTCCTCGCCCGAATGGACTGTTAAGCCTGAAGAAATCAACTGTGATAGCTGCACGTCGGACAGCGACGAACTCTTCAAACATTGTTACGAGTGTGGCGTTCGAGCTTGCGCCCGAGAACGAAGCGTGGAAACATGCGCCCACTGCAGTGATTATGTCTGTGACAAACTTGAGAAATTGCTAGAATCCATAGGGGAGGAGGCAAAGAAGGGTCTCGAAGAGGTGCGAACGTCACTTCAAACGTAGAAAGAGCACCAGCATTAGTTTCAGGCATCTGTTATGCTTATCTAAGCAAGAGCCTATCCATGCATCAGGTGTATGTGGCTTTGAAACGAGCAGGTATTGCACAACTCAAGCTACATCCAGGAAAAGCACCCCACTGGCTCGTCAAGCGCATGATGCCAATGGCAAGCGCGCTGTGTGAGTTCATTGTGGATGAGTACGGTTCAAAGGAGTTGCTGAGAAGGCTCGCTGACCCTGTGTACTTCCAGGCTCTTGCAAACGTCCTTGGCTATGACTGGGATTCTTCTGGTTCCACAACGGTGACGTGTGGAGTGCTCAGATCTGTACTGAACTTCGACCAGCACAATATGGTCGGAGCTGGAGGTAAGGGACTAATCTCTAGGAAGGTTCCCGAACAGCTCAAGGCACTGGAAGACTATGGACTTGATGGAACCAAGCTCGCTGACATAAGCAGAGCTGTGGCCAAAGTGGACAATGCAGCTGTTCAAGATGGCTACCAGCTCTATCACCACCTGTTCTTTGTGGACGCTGAAGAGAATTGGACAGTTGTTCAACAGGGCATGGACAACAGTACTAGTGATGCAAGACGCTATCATTGGACCTCAGAGGAAACATCCAGTTTCATTGAAGAGCCTCACACGGGTATGATTTCGGGACAAGTAAAGCCATCCACTCTAGATATGACCTCAAAAAAATCAGATGAATGCAGGAAGACATCAGTCGACGTTGTGAAGGAAGAACCACTACGCATCAAAAGGCTCTTCCACGACCTCAAGCCGTACGGTGAGAGCTCTCTGATTCCATGGCTAGAAGAAGATGGGTCAACAGGAAGCCTCCCCGCTTACAAGGTCGTCCCCCATCGAATGAATTGGAATGCAGTGCGTAGGGCATATCAGACTCAACCCTCGAATTATGAAGAACTTCTCTTCATGAATGGCATGGGACCAGCAACCATCAGAGGCCTGGCCCTCATCTCAGAGATGATATTTGGCTCTGAGCCTTCTTGGGCAGATCCAGTGCGGATGACTTTCGCTTTTGGAGGAAAGGATGGAGTGCCCTTTCCCGTGCCGCGCAAGGATTACGACGATGCGATAGTCTTCATGAAGCAAGCTATCAACGATGCCAAAATGGGCAGGCGAGACAAGGTTGTGGGACTCAAGCGACTGAGGAAATTCGCCCCACCAATCCTTCGGTCATCCCAGGAGATGGAACAGCGAGCCCTTGCATGAGAATGATACCGAAGAGTACTTTTGAAGGGCCACGGGTAGCAAGGTTATGCTTGAGTTGGAGCCCTTTGATGATGTAGTCACCGGCGTCAAGACCGCTACGGCTCAAGGTGGGAAGGCCATAATGTGGGCTTACTCCTACAGAGTTGACAACGTCTTCTTCGATGCTGGATGTGCAAACGCAAAGGAGGAACTGCGTTCACATATCAAAGGAATAGAGCGCCTTCTTGTTACGCACTCACACGAGGATCATGTTGGTGGATGTTCAGTTCTCAACCCGGATATTCCAATTCTTGCTCCTGCTCTCGCAATCCCGGTGTTGAAGAGTCCGCCCAACCTCAACGAGTTCTTTCAATACGTATGGGGTCAACCCGAACCTATCGAAGATGTCGAATTGATGCCTTCACAATTCTCAGTAGGTGATTTGGAGTTCGAGGTTATCCCCCTCCCGGGACATAGTCAGGACATGGTAGGATTCTATGAGGCTCATAATCGATGGTTCTTCTCAGCGGATGGCGTCCCACTGCCTTCCAAGAAACGCCTTGCTATGGATGACGAGAACGTTCCCCAAGCAATCGCAACAATGGAGCGAATCCTCGAACTCGACTTGGATGTTCTCTTCGATTTCCACAGGGGTCCAATTCGTGACCCGCAACAGCATATCCAGACAAGGATTGACTTCTTGAAAGGGGTTCAGAATCAGGTTTGTGAACTTCACAAAGAGGGAAAGACCATTGAAGAGATACAATCCATCCTGAATTTCAAACCTCCATGGTATATGGATCTGACTGAAGGGAGATTCGGTATCGACTATCTCATCAGGTCACTTATCTTCGATCGGCCATGAATCTAGTTGCTGGTCATTTTGACGTTTATGAGTTGTATCGTCTAACGTATGAATACATCGCGTTAGGCGACGTAAGAAATTCGATGAGATGAAACCAGATTCTCTACTAGCTTCGACTCTTCTTTTCCTTGTCGTAGGCTTCCCATGAATCAGCCGCTGAAGCTGCTCCTTTTGATCTTAGTTCCGTGAGAACGTATTCTCGAATCTCTGAACTCTTCATTGTTGCTTCTGTGCGTTCGGAGAGCGAACTTGCGACCGCTCGAGCAATCTCGTAGGAAGCGCCGCATTTAACGGCACTTACAACAACCTTCTCAGGCATGTATATCTCGGTTGACCCGTTTCTCTTGCTAATTTCCATAAGTCCCATCTTCTTGACTAGAATTTGATGAAATAAGACTCGTACAATACTAGCGCAAGTTCTCAGATAAACAATTGGACGTCCATTACAGGGCTAATCTGGGTTTCTCATCGAGAACCTTTTCGTTTCCTGCGTCGGGCTCCTAATTTGTCGTCTAATCGTCGAGTAGACTTTTCTTTCTCTCTTTGAGCCTTTGCTGCCTTCTTCTGACGAGCGCAATTGATTCTGGCCGCCCGTCCAAGATTCCTGACCCGCTCAACCTCTTTGTCCTTGCCCTGTTTCCGGTACAGCTTGCGAGCGCGATCCCACGCCTCGAAAGCAGAGCAGAAGTCACCAAGACGCGCGTATGTTACGGCTTGTGCATCGAAGATATCAGGATTTCTCTTTGAGAGTATCGTAACTCGGTTCCACGCGGCGGAAGCTTCCTCCCAGTCCTCCAGTTCCATGTTCATAAATCCCAAATTTCGCCACGCGGAAAGATGATCTTTCTTTCTTATTGTGGCCCTCTTGAAATGCGTAATTGCGTCGCGCGTATTGCCTGACCTGTATGAAACCATCCCCAAAGTGTTCTCTATGGAGGCGTCATGTGGATCTATCTGTGCTGC
>WTCK01000023.1 GCA_013138615.1 Candidatus Thorarchaeota archaeon
GGCAGCTTTGAGAGAGTATTCTCATCAGTCGCAACTCGCAGAAACACGTTGATTATTGTCACGGACCTTGGCATGGATGACTCAGCGTTGGACACTGTGGTAGCCGGTCTATCCAGAGCGATTTCTCAAGGGTGCAGAGTTGTTTGGCTCGACCATCATCAATGGTCCGATCGGGCAATAAGGTCAATCCTTTCACTCGAGAACAAACCTGTGTTGAAAGTGAACCCTGAGTACTGTGCGGCTGAAATTACTCATAAAGTTCTCATGCCTCGCGATGAGATATGCGCTGAGTTGGCGACAGTAGCACATGATACCGACTTCAACCTTCGTCAGATCGATGGTGCTGGAGCTTTGACAGATGCGGTTTCGGTCATCAGATTCACTACGATTGCCAATAAGGAGGACTTGACAGCCGCTCTCAGACCAATTGTGGAACAGTTAGCTGAGAAGGGTCTGGCCGGCGTCTGGAATGACCAAGCCAAGAGATTCCACGACTCGCTCCTAGACAAGAGAGTTCATCACTACAGAAAAGAGAAACTCAAGAAGATGCGCAAGGCCTTGATTGGACATTGCGACCAAGAGATTCATGAAAGACTTGTGCGCATTCTCGAGATGCCTAGTGGCGTTACCACAACCGATATGGGCACATTCATCGCAGATTCTGAGAATCTAATCGTGGATGGAAACCAGCTGAAGGTGGCTGACCTTGCCATCACTATCAGCTCCGGAGGAATGCTGGGCTTGCGCAGAGGTTATGAAACGGCACTGTGCAATATTGCAGCCAAGCTCTTTAATGGCGGAGGACATCCCTACGCCGCCGGTGGCGAGTATGGGGTCTATACGGATTTCCAAGCCGTTTGCGATGACATCTTCGCGACTCTCTCAAAGAGCAAGGATTGGGTCATAGAAGCAGATTCGGCTTGATTGTTGCATCACTCAAGGGATTCGTTACCAGGTTTAGCACTGCTAGATATGGCCTGTTTCAAGATGGCTGAAATATCAATTGCACTCTCCCATAGCCGTTCAAATGTAGCAACAGCGTCATCCACCATAGTTGGGTTGTCATCTCTGTAGATCAATGCTGCAGAATCTGGGTACGGGGCTTTGCTCATGAAGAGAATCATCTTCTCTTCATTCAAGCACAACATTCTGTAGGTTGACGTGGGTTGTGGAGTGGCTCGGAGCTGCAATCTTTCATCGAGAATCCCCTGTATAACCAAATCGCTAGTCTTACTTAGAAATGACGCTAATGAGGCTGGACCCTGACCCTGCGGCATTTGAGATGTAAGCAGTGCCTTAATGGTCAATCCATCTCGAACTGCTTCGAGCAACGCCTTCTCAACAGGTCCACTATTTGCAGGAGTAAGATCCAAGAGGTTTGCGCCTTCTGTGAGCCTGAGCACATCTCCTGGACCAGTGTTTCCACATAGCTCTCTAATCATGGCTATGCGAACGTTGTCCCTTCCTTCAATGTGACCCGATGTCAACTTCGGTTTTTTTCCAGTCATGATTCCAATAATGACACTGGCTACATCTTGCATGTCAGTCCCTTCAAGTGATTTCACATCCTCCGATAGTTCCTTTCTCTCATCTCCTAGTATGCCCAATTGTTTGCTCCGAGAATTGGCAAGACCCGCCATGATTGTTTCAATTGTGGCTGTGTAATGCCGGGGTTTCCCGAGTCGATTAACTGTGATGAACTGATTACTCTCAAGATTGGAGATGCATTTGTAGACCCAAGCTTTTGAGGGTGCTTTGCCCTTCTCACTTGTGATGTTTGCGTGTATTTGTTGGAACGTGATTTCTCCTTGGGTTTCGTTTGCCGCTTTCAGCATAGCTCCTAAAACTTGAATCTCCGGGGCGGAAAGGCGAACACCAATCCTCTCAAGATCCAGACTAAGCTTCTCGACTGTCAACTTTTCGAAACACTTCCTCCGTTCGCGCCTTGATATCCGTCGACTCCCGCCGTGAAATCTTTATCGAAACTACCTATTGCTTCATCAACAAGATGCGGGTTTGCCCCCCTCGGAATCCATGTAGCAGTCGGGGGAGTTTCTGATACTATCAATACGATTCCATCATGATTTCTGCTGATGAACTGGTATGTTCTCTCAGTTCTCGGATGAATTTTCAATGTTAGGGGTAACCCTTCCTCTCGAATACTCCCGTAGAATGCACTTAGCCTAGCCCCACCTTCATCCGTCGGCATCCACATTGTATGACCTAGCGCTCTAATTTCAACTCCTCGCATGAGCAGACGAAGTATATCCATAATTCTCTCAGCAGCTTTCGATGATTCCGAGCTTATCCAATCAAGACAAATTCGGACAACGTCGCCTTTCTCACTTCGGCCATAGACCGTATTCATGCTCATGCTGTATATATCGTCATAGCCCTGTGCGAATCTTACATGCTGTTGAGAAGAGGTTCCCGTCATTGTTTCGACCAGCTTGGTTGCAAGGCTAGAGATACTGGCGTCTGAAATGTATTCCATATCGGACTTGGCTTGTTTAGCCCTTTCTTTCAAACCAGCTAATGACGTCGACTTAGCTTTCTCCAGAGCTGCCCGAATGATGTCTATGCCTGTCCAGTAGACGTGTTTGTAGTGGCTTCTGTCGACCTCGATATAACCATCCTTCTCCAAAGAGCTAAGACTTCTGTAGACCAGTGGTTGAGCGATTTGTTTTCCCGATTTCTCATTCTGCAGGCTCAAGTATATCTCATCAAACGTTACAGGCGCATCCTGGTTTCCCTGTGTAACTAAAATCGATTTCAGCACGCGTGCTCTCCAATCAGCTAGATCGAATCCAATGATGTCCAAAACCTGACGCGTGTCCTTCTCTCCCATAGAACCTCACCAACTCAATGTGGCTCCTCGCCCATGGTTCGATACACGTCTGCCAATGCTTCCACAATACACGCATTGGGAGGGATTTCCGCATTCTTGAGGTATTCTGGAGAGAGCTTGCTCAATGATACCGCTTCTTCCCATTGCAAGTCAAAGCTAGCAATCGCATTGTCAATGAGGTCGGGATTAAAGACCCTAGTTATCCAAGCTGCGGTGAGCGGATTCTCACTTATCATAAACGCCAAGCTATCATTGTTGATGCTCATGAACTGGTACGTGTTCTGTGGGCCGTCGTTGAATCTTATATCGATTGGCAAGCCTTCATTGAGGCTATGAATGAAGGATGCAATCGTCATAGCGAGCCTATCTGGTGCGATCTCCGACCTGATTGAACTATCATGTTTCAAAGCTTCAATCGTCACCAAGTAGCGCACCTCAACGCCCCTTGCTGCAACAACGAATATCCTATCGACTCTTTCCATAGCACCCTTCACATATGGTGCAAATGTCACAATCGAACAACGAATAATATCGCCCTCTTTGGCTGGCTCATATATCGTAGTATTAGTCACACGGTAATACTCATCCATTCCCTTGATGAATCTGGAACTGAGTTTCTGCCTATCTCCTGTGAGTCCTTCAACTAAATTCTCAGCCAGCAAACCGCAATCCATACTCGTCATGAAATCCAGCTGTTGAGCTAAAACGCTTTTCTGGCTGTTCAGCTTCTGAATGGTTTCTGATTTTATCTTCTCCAGTCCGGCCATGACTGTACTAACATCTGCCAGGTACATCTTCCTGTAGGCATGTTCACTCTCTACTCTAATTAACCTGTCAATGACAAGCGACTTCAAAACCCGTTGAACCCATGCTTTCGTAAGACTTGACCCTGGGTTATCTGCCATCATGGATTCGTAGATTCTTTTGAATTGCATAGGTGCTGGCGGGTCTTCCTGAATTCGCAATACGGCACCTAGCAGATTCAATGTTCTCGAATCGACACTACTCCCTGCCACGAGACCTAGGCTCCTCAAAGCCGCCTTTGTCTTCTCATCTATCATTGCGAATCCCTCACCCCGACGATACTCTCTTGCTGCGTAGCCAGAATATAAAGATACTAGCTTCAAGCATAGATACTTACTTTGCATCTGTTGACAAAGGTCGTATTATTATATCGCACGGTTACTATAATTGCTAGACTTACCCCTCCATAAAGAGTGTACAAGTCATGCACTGGGCATAGCAGAAAATAGGGCTGCAGCGAAGCAGGTATGAGGGGGTAGACCCTCCCTGCTTCTTTTCTCTCTTCTCAATCGTTTCTGATCAAGCTACAGCCCGCTCACAGCGATGCTTCGAAGGTAACCCTTGCCAATCTTTAGGACCATTGGCAGGAACTCAGTGAGTAGCCCCAT
>WTCK01000203.1 GCA_013138615.1 Candidatus Thorarchaeota archaeon
TCGATAGGCTCCACGTGGGACACCATGTGCTAATCGACAGGCTGTCAGACATGCCAGAGCCAGTGGCTGCAGTAACATGTGGCGAACTCGTCGAGAAAGGACTGGAACTTGATAATCTGATTCAACCCGAGAAATTGCGGGTAGAGAACCTCAGTGCCTATCTGAAATCCATTCAGCTAGAAGACACGATACGTGTTGAAGTTATCTCGACGTACGAGGACTTGATTTCGATAGAGGGGCCAACCACATTCATGCTATTTGAGGGCCCTTGCTGCGTGGAGATAGAAGCTAAGGGTCTCGACATGCGCAGGGAACGGCTTGCCTTTTCGGATAGAATGGAGCCTCTGAAGCCAGTCCAGGCGCAAGATGGGGATAAAATGTCCTCCGCAAGGATAAGGCTTGGAGAAGTAGATCGTCAGGGCCGTCCGCTTAGGAGGACTTCGGAACCTCCCAGACGCCTTCCTGAACAGCGTCGAGCCGGATTGCAGACACCGAAGGGGGAAGTGTACGATACAAAGGAGGGCAATCCCGAACAGAGGATTGTTGCTCGGATTCAAGAAGAGGAGCCTGAACTGGTGATTGCAGTAGGCGATGTGACCAGTGCATCTCTCATCGCGGAAGATTACACACCAGATGTCTGTGTCGTGGATGGCATAACAAAGCGCGGCGTATTTGAGGGCAGTTTTTCGGCTGAGATTGAGTATCGCATTTACAATCCTGCAGCCATGATTTTTCCTGAAGCTTGGTCAGCGATGAATACCGCAATTCATGATGGAGCCAAGTCTTTGATTGTTGTAGAAGGAGAAGAGGATTTGATGGGATTCCCAGCAGTTCTCTTGGCTCCAGAAGGTTCGGTAATGCTGTACGGCCAACCGGATGTTGGAATTGTGTGGGTACCAGTGAACAAACAGAATGTTGCGTTAGCGCGAGAGTACCTGAACGCGATGCAATTGATCACTTAGTCGAATTCATCCATGGCAAAAGGGATGTTAGCTATGCAATCAGTTGCAGTGATATGATTTCCAAAATCGCTATACGCTATCTCTCCGGCTGAACCAGAGATGTAGGCTGCCGCTGAAGCTGCATAGAAAGCAGGATGTCCACGAGCCAGTAGAGCCGCTACAATGCCAGTTAGTACATCTCCAGTTCCGCCCACGGTCATGGCCGGAACTCCGGTACGATTCAATTTGTATCGTCCATCGGGATGGGCTACTACGTCGACCGGACCCTTGAGTAGAACCACTGAATTGAATTCTAATGCAGCTCTCACGGAGTGTTGCATTCGATTCTTCAGATTTGTGGAATCGCCCAGACTCTCATCCAAGAGAACTTCCAACTCGCCCCAATGCGGCGTCAAGACGCTTATCGTTGGGTCGAATCTTATTCCCGATGAGAATAGGCTCTTTAGTCCATCAGCGTCAATCACCATGGGCTTCCCTGTGACTGCTAGCTCCGCCACGATGGAGATTACGGTAGCCCCAGTTTCCTTGTCTAGGCCAAGACCCGGGCCTAGCGCGAGGACATCCGCATCTTGTACCGCATCAAGCACAGCTGTTGCGGACTCGCGCATGAGAATTCTTGTACCCATACTGCTAACCATCAGATTGGGGCTGTAAGAACGAATTGCCATGACCACTGGTTCAGGAGCCAAGACGCGTACAAGGTCTGCACCAGTTCGCAGAGCTGCAAGTCCTGTCAAGGCAGGAGCGCCTGAATAGACGTCGCTTCCGCCCACGATCAGTATTCTGCCAAAGTCACCCTTGTGAGCGGTTGCAGAGCGAGGTCGATTGAAAAGCCATACATCACCCGGACCACAGATGTATTCCGCTTCAGGAGGGATTCCAATCGGCACGGTGTAGAGTTTGCCCACGTAGTCTTTGGCTTTGAGGAGACCTGGCTTCGGTGCGTGCAACGTAATGGTGTAATCGGCCTTGACAGCATCGCCGTGAATTTCACCTGTATTGGCATCAATGCCTGTGGGAACATCAATAGCGTACTTGATTGCGCTCGATTTGTTGAAGACCTTCACAGCAGTAAGGATCGGCTCTCTCAGTTTGCTCTTGACTCCAAAACCAAGGATTGCATCAATAGCGATGCTCGAATCTTGGAGATGATCCCAATGCTTTATCGCGGATTCTGTCGTGAGGATGACCCTCTCGATATCGTGCAGATTCTTCAGGAGCTCCCAGTTGAACAGAGTATCGGTGCTCGAAATCGTCTGTTCTGTGCCAATGTAAGCCACCGCAACAAATGCCCCAGCCTCTTGGAGATGTCGAGCTGCAACCATGCCATCCCCGCCATTCCCCCCGGGACCGCAAAGAATAGCAATGTGCTTCCCCTGTACCTTCTCTTTCCGGATGATAGTTCGAGCTACTTCTCGTCCAGCGCCCTGCATTAGCATGCCAAGGCTCACGCCCAAATACTGCGTGTTCAGCTCGAGAATGCGCATCTCAGTTGTGTCGATTGGTGTATCCTGCATAGGGAATCACGACGCTGCGATTGAAGGAATCCCGCTATTTCAATCATACCCGCTTCAAGGCAAGAGGGATAACATTCATGAAATAGCGTATTCATTGACAATGTGATTCTATTGAGCCAATACTACTCGGATTCCCTTTCAGCAGAAAGACTCCGGAGATGCTATGAGATTGCTCCTCCAAGAGTTGTTAGATACTTGGAAGCAGAGATAGAACACGTTCTAACAAAGATCAAACCTTCAGACACTGTGCTGGAACTTGGCTGTGGCTATGGTAGAGTCATTGGAAGGCTTCTAGGAAAGGCCCGAAAGGTTGTGGGGATTGATACATCGAAGGCGAGTCTTGATCAAGCGAAGAAGGATCTCAGGCATCATTCTAAGCTGGATCTTGCACAAATGAACGCTGTCAAGCTTGGGTTCACTGGTGGGTATTTCGATGTCGTGATCTGCGTCCAGAATGGGATGTCTGCATTCAAGGTCGACCAGGAGAATCTCATCCTCGAAAGTTTGCGTGTCACTCGAGATGGCGGAACGTGCCTGTTCTCTAGCTATTCCGACAGATTCTGGGAGCACCGACTCGAATGGTTCCATCTCCAAGCTTCAGAGGGCCTTATCGGAGAGATAGACTTGGGAAAAACAGGAAATGGTTGCATTGTCTGCAAGGACGGTTTCCAAGCCACGACTCTCCGTCGTGAGGACTTCTACAAAATGGTGTCAAGAATTGGCGTCAATGCCACACTAGCTGAAGTTGATGAATCTAGCATTTTCTGTGAGATACGTGTCTAGGTTGGCTGCTAGCCTTCTTGCAGGAGTTGTCACATCAAACAACTTTTAACTTCCCTTCGGCCGAGGCCAAAAACATGCAGGACCTCTCTCGTGCGGACTTGGCTGAACAGGTCATTCCCTCTCTTCAGGAAATCCAGGAACGCCTCGGATACATACCGCGCGAGGCTATCACTTGGTTGGCCGACAAACTTCACCTCAGCGAACAAGAAATCTACGGTGTAGCTAGTTTCTACAATAACTTCAGATTCACACCACCTGGCAAGCACCATCTAAGAATCTGTCTTGGTACAGCTTGTCACGTACAGGGTGGCGATCGCCTGCTGGCTGCCACAAGCGAGAAGCTAGGCATCAAGCCCGGTGAAACAACTCCTGACAAGCGGTACAGTCTGGAAAGAGTTGCGTGTGTTGGCTGTTGTGCACTTGCACCCGCCGTAGTTCTTGACGATGAAGTATTCGGGCGCACGACACAGCGGTCACTGAAACGGTTACTGGACACTGTTGATCGTAAGGACAGAAAGGCAAAGAAATCTGGAGAAGATTCACAATGAGTTCCAGGAAAGGGTCTGAGCAGGGCATTCTTGAGATACGCGTATGCCGCGGAACAGGCTGTGAGTCCGCAAGGGCGTTTGAGCTCTTAGAAGTCCTTGAGAAGGAAGTGGCAGATAAGGGCTTGAAGAAGAAGGTCCGCGTGAAAACAATCGGATGCCATGGTTTCTGTGAACAGGGTCCAGTTATAACAGTGGAACCTGAAGGTCTGTTCTACTGTCAAGTTGACAAGAAGGATATCAGTGAGATTGTGGAATCACACCTTGTAGGCGGAAAGCCAGTGGAAAGGCTCTTCTACGTAGATCCTGCAACTGGGAAGAAAATCCCCAAGTACGAGGATATTCCTTTCTACAAGGGACAGAAGAAAGTAGTGCTCCGCAATTGCGGTGAGATAGACCCAAGTAGCATTGATGAATACATCGAAACGGGCGGCTACGATGGCCTCAAGAAAGCGCTTCTTGAAATGAAGCCGGAGCAAGTCATTGATCAAATACTCAAATCCGGTCTACGGGGGCGAGGCGGTGCCGGATTCCCAACAGGACTGAAATGGAAGTTCGGTCGTGGGAGTAAGAGCGATAAGAAATACGTTGTTTGTAACGCAGACGAGGGTGACCCAGGCGCTTTCATGGATGGAGCAATACTCGTGGCAGATCCTCACGCAGTGCTAGAAGGACTGACAGTTGCAGCTTACAGCATTGGAGCTGACGAAGGGTTCGTTTACGTTCGTCATGAATACCCACAAGCTGTAGATAGCATCAAGAAAGCAATTATCGACTCACGGAAGAAGGGACTCCTAGGCAAGGACATACTCGGCAGCGGCTTCAGCTTCGATTTGTCTGTCAAAGAAGGTGCAGGAGCATTTGTGTGTGGTGAAGAAACTGCGCTTATGGCCTCAATAGAGGGAGAACGCGGAACACCGCGTCCAAGACCGCCATTCCCAACTGACTCAGGACTCTGGGGCAAACCCACCTGTATCAACAATGTGAAGACACTCGCGACAATCCCCATCATCTTGCGAATGGGAGCTGAATGGTTCTCATCGATTGGTACTGTAACGAGCAAAGGCACAGCCATCTTCTCGTTGACTGGTAAGGTGAAGAACGCAGGGCTGGTCGAGGTGCCGATGGGAACAACATTGCGCCATATCATCTTTGATGTCGGGGGTGGAATACAGGATGACGGCAAATTCAAAGCTGTGCAGACAGGAGGCCCCTCAGGCGGATGCCTTCCCGCGGATAGACTAGACCTGCCAGTTGACTACGACTCCCTGACGCAAGCGGGCACGATTATGGGGTCCGGCGGGATGATCGTAATGGACGAAACCACTTGTATGGTAGATGTGGCACGGTACTTCCTTTCGTTCACACAAGCGGAGTCCTGCGGTAAATGCACGCCATGCAGAATGGGCACGCTGGAGATGCTTAGGCTCCTTGATAAGATTAAGTCCGGAAACGGAGAAGAAGGTGACATTGAAAAACTTCAGGAGATGGCAGTCACGGTGAAAGAGGGCTCCCTCTGTGGACTCGGTCAGACTGCACCAAATCCAGTGCTCACCACAATCCGGTACTTCCGCGATGAGTATGAAGCACATATTCGTGACAAGATTTGTCCTGCGGAAGTCTGCAAGGACCTCATCAAGTATACAATAGTTCCTGAGAAATGCATAGGTTGCGGAGCGTGTCTACGAATTTGTCCTGCAAATGCAATAACTGGAACGAAGAACAAAGTGCATGTCATCTTAGATGAACTATGCATCAAATGTGGGGCCTGTTTCGAGGTGTGTCCACCCACTGCGAAAGCTGTTGACAAGATACCCGCACACCATGGAGGTGGGCACTAATGCCGAGCCTGACAATAGACGGAAAGCTGATTCAGTTCAAGGAAGATGGCCGCACGATATTGGATATCGCTCGTGAAGAGGGGATTTACATCCCCACGTTGTGCGATCATCCAGATCTTCCTCCGCATGGCGGATGCAGAATGTGTCTTGTTGAGGTCGAGGGGATGAGGGGCTTTGTCACAGCATGCACAACTCCCGCGAAAGACAATATGATGGTAGACACAACCAATGACAATCTAATGAGGCTGAAGCGCAGTATCCTTCAGCTGTTGCTCATTGAGCACCCTTCCGCATGTGTTGTTTGTGACGAATGGAATAATTGCATAGTGTATCGCAGTCAGCCCTTCAAGTCAGGTCTAATCACTGGGTGCACCACTTGTCCAAGCAAGGCTTCCTGTGAGCTGCGCGATGTTATCGAATACGTAGGACTTGATGATTTAGGTTTCCTGCCAAGGCATAAGGAAATGCCTGTTGAAAGAGATGATCCATTTTTCGATAGAGACTACAATATCTGCATTCTATGTGCAAGGTGTGTTAGGGTTTGTGATGAGATAAGAGGCACTGGTGCTATCAGCTTTGCGAAGCGGGGTCATGAAACAAGAGTGGATACCGCTTTCGGCAAATCACACTTGGATAGTGGTTGCTGGTTTTGCGGAGCATGCATCGACGTTTGTCCAACAGGCGCTCTATCTCCTCGAATGATGAAATGGCACGGAACACCCGATGAAAAAGTGGAAACGACCTGCATGCTTTGTGGCACCGGATGTCAAATAGAATTCGACGTGAAGTGGGACAAGATAATGGCATCTAATCCGGGTTCTGAAAACTCAGAGCCAAACCGAGGCCACACATGCGTTCTGGGCAGGTTCTGTATCCCATCCTTGATGAATGCTCCCGACAGACTCAAGAATCCCACTATTAGGCGGGATGGAGTCAGCGTCCCCGTTTCATGGGATGAAGCATATGAACGTGCAGCGGAGATTCTCAGTGAAACCGCTCCAAGAAGAGTAGGTTTTGTAGGAGGACCTCACCACACAACAGAGGCCGCGTATCTTCTTCAGAAACTGGCACGTGGTGCAATAGGGACCTCAAACGTTGACTTCAGAGGCTCAAGTTTTGCTTCGCTTGTAATCAGAACACTTGCGAACACTGATGGCTTCACAAAGGTTGGAACACTTCGAAACCTTGAGAAGGCAGATTGGATTATTGCAGTGGGAGGCGATTTCGTGAAGACCCATCAAGTTGTCGCCAAATCGTGTTATCAAGCAGTTGCAGGAGGCGCGCCGCTAATACTCATTGGAGAGGCTGGCGTGAACCTGAAGAGATGGGCTACTGAATATGTTTCAATCAAGGCTAAGGATGTTTCAACAATACTCTCACAGCTAGCTGAAGGTGAAGAGAAGCTAAAGGGAGTCAAGAAGCGGCACGCAGAGCATATCAAATCAATTGTTTCAAAGGGCAAGGGTGCCATTGTATTTGGTTCGGGCATTCTTCTGGCGAACAATCCGGGAGAAGCCATGGCATCCCTTTTGAAACTGATTGGTGACAAGGGTCGAATCTACCCCACATTCGATTATGGTAATGAGGTGGGAGCTATGATGGCTGGGTTACAGTCGGATCTGCTGCCAGGACTTACATCAGTGAAGGCATCGAGTGTCAGAGGTAAATTTGAAGCCCTCTGGGGGAAGAAAATCAAGGCGGGCCTAAGTCTGGAACAGATGCGCATGGCGGCTTCCAAAGGTGAACTTGATGTCCTCTACGTGACTGATGGCTCACTGCCTGCTAAAGGTTTCAAGAAAGTTAAGCATGTGATCTACCAGTCCCCATTCCCCTCAGCATGGACCGATCGTGCGTCCGTGATTCTTCCCGCGGCAGGCTTCGCAGAGGATTCCGGAACAGTTGTCAACATGGAAATGAAGCAGCTCAAGCTGAAACAAGTTACGCCACCCCTAAGAAATTCAAAACAGGATTGGCTAATACTATCTGAGCTTGGTAGAAAGCTCGGAGCGGAGGGCTTCAAATACAAGAGCCCGAAGAAGGTAGCGAAGGAGCTAAGGGAGTTCACTAAGGAGCTAAGTTCGGGAGCCATAGTCGAAACTAAGTCGGTTCGGAAGGCAGCTGACTGGAACCCTATGTACAGGGGTGCAATCCTTTCTGAGAGAATACGGGACCTGAAGACATTCATTGACGCCCTACCAGAGAGAGAACGTCCATTGTCTACGGAATCGATGGATGATTTCGTTAAGAGATTATCAGAACAAGAGGGCGCAGACACTCAGGTGAAGGAGGTGGCCTGATGAAGGGCACAATAGTGATCAACGAACAGGTAGTTCCGAATGTAAGACGCCTTGTACTTGAAGCGCCAGCTATCGCTCGGCGTGCAAAGCCGGGGCAATTTGTGATTCTGATTCCAGATGCAGAGGGTGAGAGAATTCCCTTCACACTCTCCGATTGGGACGCTTCAGAAGGAACAATTACGATATTCTACCTGGAAGCTGGCGTTTCAACAATGAAACTCACTCGCTTGAAGCCGGGCGAAGCCGTCTATACACTCGTAGGGCCTCTAGGCAAACCCACAGAGATTGAGAAGTTTGGAACAGTTCTACTCGGAGGCGGATGCTACGGCCTTGGAGGAATCTACCCACTGGCTAGAGCATTCAAGGAAAAGGGCAACAAAGTCATTGCGCTTTTGGAAGCTCGCACATCCTACCTCATCTACAACGAAGACAAGATCAGAGAGGTGGCAGACGAAGTCATCATCGCCACTGCGGATGGCTCTCGTGGAGTGCGAGGACATGTTTGGGAATCTATCAAAGTCTTGGAGGAGAGGGGCGAGAATATCGATCACGCACACTTCGTTGGGTGCACGTACATGATGATGACGTCCTCAAAAGCGACAGAGCCGGCAGGTATTCCCACAATCGTCAGTCTCAACTCACTCATGGTCGATGGAACGGGAATGTGCGGATGCTGCAGAGTTCTTGTAGGAGGCGAAACCAAGTTTTCCTGCGTTGACGGGCCGGACTTCAATGGACATTTAGTGGATTGGGATAATGTATTCGCTAGAGCAGGCGCCTACGTTGCTGATGAGAATATTGCGTATCAGTTCCATCAAAGCAGGGCTGACGGAGCCATCAAAGAAGACGGATGCAAGAATTGCAGCAAGGAGGCGGTCTGATGGGCGGCAAGACTCTAACAGCAAAAGAGAGAATGGCAATCCCCAGAGCGAAGATGCCAGAGCAAAACCCAGCTGCACGTGCGGCCAATTTCGAAGAAGTCCCATTCGGATTGACACCTGAGCAGGCCATGCTTGAGGCTCAGAGATGTATAAGTTGCAGGAATAAGCCATGCGTTGCGGGGTGTCCCGTCGGCGTTCACATTCCTGAATTCATTGAACTTGTAGCTGAAGGCAAATTTGCAGAAGCAGCCAGGGAGATTAAGGAAACCAATGTTCTTCCTGCAGTCTGCGGTCGTGTCTGTCCACAAGAGATTCAATGTGAGGGAGCTTGCACATTGTGGAAGCGCTTCGGAGGAGTTTCTATTGGTGCACTCGAGCGATTTGTTGCAGACTATGAAAGAAACAATAACTTGGTCAAAATTCCTAAGAAAGACCCACCCACCGGCAAGAAAATAGCTGTCATTGGATCAGGCCCATCAGGACTTACCGTCGCAGGAGACCTCATTCTCAAGGGGCACGAAGTCACAGTCTATGAGGCACTGCATGAAGCTGGGGGCGTCCTCATTTACGGCATTCCGGAATTCAGGCTTCCGAAAGAGATAGTGAAGGCTGAAGTCGGGTACATGGAGAGCCTAGGTGTCAAGTTCGTGATGAACGTTGTTGTAGGACTGACTATGACTATTGACGAGCTATTCGATGAACTCGGGTACGATGCCGTCTACATCGGCGTTGGCGCGGGCCTTCCAAGATTCATGCGAATCGATGGCGAAGACATGAACGGTGTCTTCTCAGCCAACGAGTACCTCACCAGATCGAACTTGATGAAGGGGTATCTATTCCCTGAGTACGATTCACCACTTCCACCAGGCAGACGTGTCTGCGTCGTTGGTGGAGGAAATGTGGCAATGGACTCTGCACGAACTGCGAAACGTCTAGGAGCGGACGTCACCATAGTCTATCGCCGTGCCAGAGAACAACTACCAGCAAGAAGTGAGGAAGTTCACCACGCTGAAGAAGAAGGCATTGATTTCAAGTTGCTTTCAAACCCGGTCCGGCTCTTCGGAGAGAACGGCAGAGTTACTGGGATGGAGTGCATTCAGATGGAGCTTGGAGAACCTGACGACAGTGGTCGTCGGCGGCCAATACCGATAGAGGGTGCTTTCTTCAAGATAGAGTGTGACCAGGTAATAATGGCCATTGGGTCAGGCGCCAATCCTGTCTTGACGAAGACCATGAAAGACCTGGAGCTCAACCGCTGGGGATACATCAAGGTGGACGAGAACAATCGCACCAGTATGCCAATGGTTTGGGCAGGCGGCGATATCGTGACAGGGGCAGCAACAGTAATCCTGGCCATGGGAGCTGGCCGAATCGCGGCCAACTCAATGCATGCAGAACTCATGGG
>WTCK01000013.1 GCA_013138615.1 Candidatus Thorarchaeota archaeon
CCTTCCCCCTAACCCAATCTTTGACCCTCAATACCGAAGGGCTCCGAATCGAGGTTTAGATTTGACTGAAGGGGAGATAGTTATTGCCCTGAAGAATGCGCTCCGGTACATCCCTGAGAGTCTGCACGAAAAGCTAGCCCCGGAGTTTCTGAAAGAACTGATAACTCGAGGAAGGATCTATGGATATCGCTATCGACCTCCAGGAACAATCAAGGCGAAGCCAGTTGATGAGTACAAAGGTATTCTTGAGGCAAGAGCGCTTCAGCTTATGATTGACAACAATCTAGACTTCGATGTAGCCCTCTACCCCTACGATCTCGTGACCTACGGCGAGAATGGTCTAGTCTGTCAGAACTGGATGCAGTACAGGTTGGTCAAGAAGTACTTGGAAACAATGACTGAAGAACAAACATTGGTTGTCAGCTCTGGGCATCCTGTAGGACTCTTCCCATCACATAGGAATGCGCCTCGTGTGATATCGACCAATGGTCTCATGGTTGGCATGTTCGACACTCCTCAGGGTTTTCATCGCGCAGCAGCGATGGGGAATACAAATTATGGCCAGATGACGGCTGGTGGCTGGATGTACATTGGTCCTCAAGGCATCGTTCACGGAACATACATCACACTGTTGAATGCAGGCCGACTATACCTCGATATACCCGATGATGAGGACTTGCACAGCAAGGTTTTCCTAACATCAGGCCTTGGGGGTATGAGTGGAGCGCAGCCGAAAGCAGTTGAGATTGCCAGCGGAATCGGAATCGTCGCTGAGGTTGATAAGAGCCGCATAATTACCCGCAGCGAACAGGGGTGGCTCAGCAAACACTCTGACAACTTGCCTGAGATCTTTGAGTGGGTTGAGGAGTACAGATCGAAGAAAGAACCGCTCTCAATCGGTTACCACGGCAATATTGTCGATCTTTGGCAATATGTTGTGGACAATGGCATCCCAATTGAGCTGGCATCAGATCAAACCTCATGTCATGACGTCTATGGCGGAGGGTACACACCTCAAGGAGTCACATTTGAAGAGGGACGCGAGCTTCTCAAAAACGATCGAGAGCGATTCATCGAGCTGGTAAACACATCCCTCTGCAAGCAGTTCAGACTCATTCAAACCATGACCGAGCGCGGCATGTACTTCTGGGACTATGGAAACAGCTTCATGAAGGCAATCTTCGATGCAGGCGCAACAGCCATTGCAAAGAATGGCGAAAACACGAATGACGGATTCATTTTCCCGTCATATGTAGAAGACATCATGGGGCCAATTTGCTTTGACTGCGGCTACGGTCCGTTTCGTTGGGTATGCTTGAGCGGATTGCATGAAGACTTGACTGCAACCGACAAAGCTGCTATGTCGTGCATAGACCCCACGCTCAGTGGGCAGGATCGTGACAATTACATTTGGATTCGAGATGCAGAAAAGAACGCTCTCGTAGTTGGTTCTCAAGCCAGAATCCTGTACGCAGATGCGAAGGGACGCATCAAAATAGCGCTCGAGTTCAACAAGATGGTGAAACAGGGCAAAGTAGGGCCAATAATGCTAGGTCGTGATCATCACGATACTGGTGGCACCGATTCACCATTCAGAGAAACTGCCAATATCATGGACGGAAGCAATGTTACTAGCGATATGGCTCATCAGTGTTGGGCTGGAAATGCGGCGCGCGGGATGACGCTGTGTGTCCTATCAAATGGCGGAGGGGTTGGCATCGGAAAGGCAATCAATGGTGGTTTTGGCCTGGTTCTCGACGGCAGTGAACGTGTGGACAACATAATCCGGCTTGGGATCGACTGGGACGTGATGGGTGGAGTCGCGCGTCGTGCGTGGGCAAGAAACGAGGGGGCGGTAGAAACAGTGATTGAGTGGAATAGGACTTTAAGCGGCAAAGGACAAATCACTCTGCCATTCACTCCTATAGATGGACTGGTGGAAGGACTTGTTAGAGCGGCGCTTGAAGCAAAGAAGGGATGAATTCTATGGTTGTTGAGGTTGATGGCGAGAGCCTAACAATTGAAGATGTGGTTCGAGTAGCACGTCAAAACGAACAGGCTGAGCTAGCCGCGTCTGCAAGGAAAAAGATTCACAAGAGTCGCAATGTTGTGGAATCTGCGATAAGCGCCGGCAAGACCGTATACGGCGTAAATACTGGCTTCGGTAGTCTTGCGAACGTTTCGATAAGCGCGGATGATGTGGCTAAGCTCCAAGTGAACATCATCAGGAGTCACAGTGCAGGAGTTGGGCCTCCATTCTCCAAGGATGTTGTGAGGGCAATGATGCTCTTACGTGCAAACGCTCTTGCTAAAGGATACTCGGGCGTTCGGATAGAAATCATAGAAACCCTCCTTCAGATGCTCAACCGCGGAGTGATTCCAATCGTTCCTCAGCAAGGCTCTGTCGGCGCAAGTGGCGATCTTGCCCCTCTTGCCCACATGGTTTTGGTCATGATGGGTGAAGGTATGGCCTACTATGGTGATAACAAAGGCGACGGGAAGACCGCACTGATAGTGGCCGGTATTGACCCCGTTACACTCCAAGCAAAGGAAGGTGTCGCCCTAATCAATGGCACTCAGCCAATGA
>WTCK01000158.1 GCA_013138615.1 Candidatus Thorarchaeota archaeon
CGGACTTCTTTGTTGACCATTTCGTTTTGGCTGGAGAGTTTGAAGATTTCTTAACTGGACTACGGCAATTGGCTGAACAAGGCGGCGGCAATTTGATGAATACGACGCAGTTGATTCGTCGAGGTGGGAATTCCGTCAATACTGCATCAGCTCTTCTCTCACTCGGGGCAGACCCATGTCTGATTGTAACAACTGATGAACACGGCGCCTCTATGCTTAGTGGCTTAGTTAATCCAGATCTGGACCTTAGTCATGTTCATACCGATGGCCGTCTCTCAGCTACGGTTTCAATAGAAACGATGTATCGGGGTCGCAATGTTAACCTGATGGTCAGCGATAGTGGTTCGGCAGCAGGATTCGAGTTTTCCATGCTCAGCGAAACTGACTTGGACGCCATACGCAACAGCGGCCTTGTGGCACTCCTATGTCTTAATCATAATCGACATGGTGCTAGTCTTGCCAAGGACTTGTTCAGGATGGTCCGCGATGAAACCAACGCAACAACATATCTTGACATAGGTGATCCTTCTGATAACATGAGTATATTGCAGCCTCTCGTCAGTCGAGTGATCTCGGAGGGTCTTGTCGACATTCTAGGTATGAACGAAAACGAGGCTTGCTGGCTTGCTTGGGTGCTTTCGGGAGAAGATGATCATTGGCGCGAAGCGATGCAGGATTCCACGAAGTGGCTTAACGCAGCCAAACTGGTTTCAAAGGAAACCGAAGTTCGGGTAGATCTTCATACGCCTGAATTCTCTGCGTCAATCGAGGATGATGAAACCACAGTGGTGTCAACATTCAAAGTGGAATGCAAGATCATGTGTGGTGCGGGAGACGCATGGAACGCTGGGAATATCTATGGCACACTCGCTGGCCTACAGACGATGGATCGCCTTTACCTCGCAGATGCTGTTGCTGCTCTCTATGTATCATCCACTACAGCCTCACACCCCTCTCGTGAAGACGTAATCAAGTTCCTGAGTTCTACATCTGCCGTTCCTTAAAGTGCTACAAACTTACTTATGGATTAAAACGCAGCAGAACTCAGGTATTAGTCGCGGTTAGCTAGGTGTGATGCCGCCTTGGAACTCGAGCGTGTGCTTTCTAAACTCAGGTATGATGAGTCGGTTAGTGGATATGCGTTGATTACAAATGATGGTCAGCCATTTCTATCCTTCTCCTTGCCTGATGAGGCTCTTCCTCCGATTCAGGGCGCTCTCCGAATCCATGAATCATCTCTTCGACTCATGAATATCATGACCGATGCGGGCACGGTGATTCTGGCTCGAGTGGACCCGGAATGGATCCTTGGCGTTCTTTTCGAACCCACAGAGTCACTTGGTAGCGCACTCCAGAAGGTCAAGGATGTGGCACGACTTCTTGAGGACGTCACGCTTCCGCCTCCACCAGCGCCTATTGAGCATCCGATTCCAGCTATGTCGGAAGTTGGCACAGGGCCTTCAGCAGCAATCAGTCCCGCTGGTGAGGAAACCCCTCGACCAGTTGTGATGGTGAAAGATGAGGAGTTGATTCCTCCTGACACCGTGGTCAGACATGGTTGTGTTATACTGCGCGGAGCTGAGTATGCAGAAGCACTCAGGATTGACTCGGCTCTAAATATTGAATTCAAGAAGCAGTTCGCCAATGTAGGCGTGGATGTCCTTCTCATGGTGGACGAGAAACGCACGATTATCAAGATTGCGGACGTCCTGTCAAAGCGAGTTGAGCAAGTGCTTGGGGTTGCTCAGTGGTGTCTGCAAAAGGGAGTCGTTGATGCTGAGTGTCCGGACGTGCAGGAAGCCAGTGCCAAAGAGATTGTTGAGCTGCCCCTTTTCGAGGGTAAAATCAAGAAAGCGAAGAAGAACCACAGAGATGTTCTTGAGCTTTGTGACGGCACGCGAACAGTCCACGAGATTGCAGAAGAACTCGGTATGCTGTACTTCAATGCTCTACAGTGCATTGTACCTTATCGCGGCAAAAGCCTCAAAATGATTAGAAAAACGAGAGAATAACATCATCAATTGGAGTAAATAAAAATGGGTATTAAAGGAAAACTTGCTTGGGCTTTCAAAATCGAAAAGGTATCAAAGCCCCTTTTCCAAGCAATCTATAGGGAACTAATGAACAACTTGATGAGTTCAAGTGAGAACGTTGAGGTCATCAATCAAAAATTGAAGGAGATTGGCTTCCGCGTGGGTGAGCACCTCTTGCTCGACTATGCAGAAAAGATCCGCCAGCACGCAAGCGAGTTTCACGAATTTGGAAAGACGCTGCAGCTAGCGTATAGGGTTAATTCTGGGCAACCATTCTCGTCGGTTTCGGTGAGTGAGGACAAACGGACTTTGAAGTTCACTGACGCAGATTGTCCGATATGTGCGGGCGTTGAGATTACAGACATGCCTGGACTTCAATACTGCAATCTGATCAGTGGTGTGTTCCAGGCGGTATTGGACCTCCGAGGATTCAAAGGAGAAACGTATCAGGAGTCCTGCAAGGCACTAGGTGATGCAGACT
>WTCK01000231.1 GCA_013138615.1 Candidatus Thorarchaeota archaeon
TGAGAATACCTTATCAGAATGGCAACTACTTCGACCTGTCAGAGTCACGGACATGCGAGAAGTGTGGCAAAGCCATACCAATGCCCGCAAGTCTGGCGGTCTACTAATCAACGAATACTGATGGTGCCACACGTGGATAATCGCAGGTATCCCAGCCATCCAATCCCCGGTGTCGGAGCCATTGTGGTTGGACCTGCTGGTCTTCTTCTTGTGCGTCGAGATAAGGAGCCTGGCAAGGGGCTTTGGAGCATACCTGGCGGCGCGGTTGAATTGGGCGAAACGCAGAATGACGCAGTTGTGAGGGAGGTTATGGAGGAAACCGGAGTACAGTGTGTAGTTCTGGAGCTCGTTTCCACAGCTGATCTTGTAACTCTCGATTCAGAAGGACGTGTAGAGTTTCATTACCTCTTGAACCACTATCTAGCACGCGGCCTGACGATGGAAACTCGACCGGAAACTCCAGCCGCAGAAGTAACCTGGTTCCCGCTTGATTCATTGCCTTTGGGAGAGATGCCGATACGGATATTGGACCTTCTTGAAAGCGTACATGAAAGAATGCTTTCATTGACCAGTTCTGATTAGCTGCTCTATGTCAGTTACATTTCTGAGCAAGCTACCAAGAAATATAAGCGTCCAGATGGACTCCTGCATCCCCTAATACAGCGCAGTGCTTGACATAGGAAGTGCATAAGTAAATGTTCAGAACAGTCATTGCAATACTAATCGCCCTGTGTGCCGCGATAATCATAGGCGCTTTCCAGATTGTGGGCTTGAGCCTAGCAGAGATTCAGCTGATTGCAGAATCCGGTGACATAATCCTCACCCTGCAAGTATATGGAGCCGCATTGTTCCAAGGCTTGATGCGCCCCTACACCCTCGCGAGAGACGAGATGGCTTACGCTCCACTCGTTGCTCTTGGAGTGGCTGGTTTTATTTCGGGTCTCATCTCAAAGGATTGGAAGCGAATGATCGTGGTTTCCTTGATATGCGTTGGCCTTTTCTTTGCAGGTTTTGCCATCCTTGTTCAGGGCGTAGAGTACACATTCGAAGCCATATCTGCTAGTGCAATTGATCTTGGAATCGACCTTGGAGTATCCATTGCTCTAATCGGAGTTCCTGGAATCATAGGGGCTTCTTTGACAAAAGAAGATTACTAGGGACTAAACGAACGGCGCAAGAAAAGCTACTCAAGAATTCTTGCCAGCAGGTCTGACACGCCGGTCAGGAATTCATCTAGGTGATCCTGATGAATGAATGCTCCGGCCGCCATCGGATGGCCTCCAGCTTCCACAATGAGCGAGTCATGTTGTTTGTTTAAATGCTCCCCAACCTCAGTGAACGCTTCCTTCAAGTTAATGCCCTTCTTCACTAGGGACCTTCGACACCGGCCTGAAATCTTAACTCTTGGGCCCTTATCGGTAGTATTCGTGCTCACGCCAATCACTGGCTTGTTCTCTGGCACAATCCGAGAGCCCTGCGCCATCCCAATAACGATGCCTACAATGGTGTCTGGAGTTTCTGGGTCATTCACAACATACATGCCGGGCTTCTCTTCGTAGCCTTCTGATTCCAGTCTACGCAAAGCTGTTGCCAAATTCATCCTGTGCTGTTTCAGTAGTGTGTGTCCTTCTTGGAGCGCCTCTTGATCGCCAAGACAGATTCTCACGCCAACTTCAGCTTTCCTGTTTCTTCCGCATGCATTCAGTAGAGTGGAGAACTCCTTCGAACTGCGCAACGCAGTCCTGCGCGGTCTGTTCTTGAGAGTTACGACATCTCCTATTATTCCGGTGGCAACTCTAGGGTTCTCGTATGTTTCAAGAATCACATCGATTAAGCCTTGAATCGCTCTCTGCTTCTCGTCGCTACTAAGGTCAACCCATATTCTCCACTGGTCATCCGGGGTCTTGAGCGGTATCTTCAGGTCATTATAGAATGAATAGACCGCCTCGCGCGCGCCAGTAATTCCCGGGAGATATGGGTCAGTAGCATACTCGAGCAGGAATGGCAACGGTCTTGTGTTTATCCCGAAGAACGTGAGGTCTCTGTCAACTTGGATGCATCCCACAGATACTCCTAGACTGACTATCTCCTTGTTCAACCCGGTGAAGCCCTTTCCGTAGTAATCCTGAAGATCACCCGATGCGCCGACAATGGCCAATTCGCTAAGCCCTGCGTTATCTTTCGAGAGCGTATACGCCTGAAGAAAACATACTCCTGCTGCAGAAATGTCATAGCTGCCACTCATGTTATGTTGGCAGGGGTTTATCTCAATGATTTTGCTTTGTTCAGAACTCTCCGGTAGCTGCCGGCGGTTATCAGAAGGAAGATGATGGTCCAGTACAATTATCTTGTCAACGTTCTCCGGGGCGATATGCTCCTCTATCAAGTGCATCTGTCCAGTGCCAAGGTCTGAGAAAATCACAAGGTCTGGCTTGTGCTCTTTGACAAGCTGCTTGATTTCAAGAATCGTTTCGGAGTTGAGCTGATGAATGTTCTGCCAGTGATGTGTCTTTTTTGCCCTTTGAAGCATGCTAATCACAATGGCGAGTGAAGTGATTCCATCAGTATCGATATGAGATACTGCAAGAACTCTGGAGGATTCTTCAATAGCCTTGGCCGCCCTCTGGAAAAGTTTGCGCATGGCTTTCGGCTGAGCTGATACTATAGACTCCATCGTTGCCCTAGCTTGGGTCGCTTAGTCTTGTTATAAGTAGGGCGCTCAGAATATGGGGGGACTCATCGGGATCGTTCATTCCTCAGCATGGAATGCCCTCGATAGCGCCAGGAATACGACAAGGAGCACACTCGCAGCGGCTGCAAGCGCCTTGGCTATTTTCTGCCAGCTAGTGCGTGGAACTTCGCGCTCCCTGAGCTCATTCGCGACTTTCTTCAGGAAGACCCTCGTTTCTGTGTACAGTGCCTCTTGGTCGTCGTGCTGTGATGAGAAGTCTGACCAGCTAGCATAGAATGGATCTTGAGGGTTGGTGTCAAGCCAATCATTCCATATCTTGAGAATTGTATCCCTATGTGCAACTGGGAACCGCTCAATCGTTTCTTCCACAGTACGCAACAAGCTATCATCAAGCATTTGAAGTCCAACTCCACTGCTTCCCGGCAGAATCCTCTACAGACGCAACCGAATCTTCAGTTATTAAGCCTTGAGCATCTTAATAGTAATAATGTTTTCTTTATCCCGAAATCACAAACTAGGCATTATCGTCACGTTTTCTATCATTCAAAGCCTTAAGAACAGCT
>WTCK01000153.1 GCA_013138615.1 Candidatus Thorarchaeota archaeon
GACCCTCGTTTCTGTGTACAGTGCCTCTTGGTCGTCGTGCTGTGATGAGAAGTCTGACCAGCTTGCATAGAATGGAGCTTGAGGGTTGGTGTCAAGCCAATCATTCCATATCTTGAGAATTGTATCCCGATGTGCAACTGGGAACCGCTCAATCGTTTCTTCCACAGTACGCAACAAGCTATCATCAAGCATTTGATGTCCAACTCCACTGCTTCCCGGCAGAATCCTCTACAGACGCAACCGAATCTTCAGTTATTAAGCCTTGAGCATCCCAATAGTAATAATGTTTTCTTTGCCCCTAAATCGCAAACTAGGCATTATCGTCATGTTTTCTGTCATTCAAAGCCTTAGAAACAGCTTACGTGCGGAAATCGGTTGTTGGATATACTTGGAGCTGGTGTAAGCCCTATCTCAGCTTCGCCAACTCTTTGCCCCAGTTCTTGATGTCTAGGCGCAGCTTCTGGAGGTCTTGAGGACTGATGGTGTCAACTCTCCCGTACGTTTTTAGAATACGTGTCCACCGCTGCATCTTCACAATGAGTGGCCCCGACTTGCCCATCTTTCGTTCAAGGGTTTGAGCAGTTTCGTTTATCTTCACGGACAAATCGCTCGCGATCACTCCCTCTCTGACTTGAGACTCCAGTGTGTCGAGTATTATCTGCATCGAAGGAACTGCCCCTTTCTCAGCGATTGATGCCTGTCGTGCAGCAGGTGAAGCAGCCACAGTGATACCTTCGACCTTTTCGATGAGCGCATCGAGTTTCTGGCTATTCGCAGTTGCAAGGGCTTTCGTTTCAGATGTTGCATCTTGAACCTCACTAATCTTCGACATGACGTCTATCATCCGATTGAGCATCTCAGTCAAGCCATTGATGGAGCTGTTAATCTCGGTCAGTTTTGCTCTAAGGTATGTATCTTCTTCACCCATGAATTTTACCATCCACAGCTGCAGGCCAACTCTCCTGCTTTCTAGATGTTTCGCAAACGAAAGCTGCCAAGATTAAACTTTCTGTGGTGAGTCGATGATGCCGCTGGTTCAAGCATTCATGCTAGACTTCTCATTTCACTTGGTCATAACCTAATGTTATTATAATGTGCGCCAGCACAATGCTTCATCCGACCCCCCCAGGGGGATATTGGAGGCTTCCGTATGTACATTGTGAATTACAAAGAGCGGGAAGAGTGTGAAGTCACAATGCCCGGCAGCAGGAAGGTCACAATGCGCTGGCTAGTTGGGAAGATGACTGGAGCCACGACATACTCCATGCGGCGTTTTAATATACAGCCTGGCGGCTTCATTCCGCTTCACACACACGATGAAGAGCACCAGATTTTCGTGCTGCGTGGTAAGGCTAAGGCACTAGGTTTTCCAGAAGGTACTGTTGCAAAGAAGGATGATGTTGTATTCATTCCATCCGGTGTTGAGCATGGGTATGACAATAGAAAGGGGAAAGAGCCCTTCATTTTCATCTGCGTGATTCCGCTCCTTGGACAGGACTAAAGGCGTCGCGTTAGACAGATTTTTGTGGATGCTTGCATTGGAGCAAGATGGTGACTGTCATGGATTTCGGTAGCAAGCATCTGTGGATATTCGATGTTGATAACACGCTCATTAAGGATGTAGAACATCCTGAACCATTCCCCGATGCGTTGGCTCTCTGGAATGCTCTCATGGAAAAGGGGAGAACGCTTGCGTTATTGACTAACACCGGGCGGCTTTCTGCACGGCAAATTCACGGGGCTGTGGCTTCTGCGGGGTTCGACGTCACTGTCAAAAACACATTCAGTGCTGGCGCCGCAGCGGCTGCGTACGTTCACAATAGGTCTCCTGGTGCAAGATGCTTTGTAATCAGCGAAGGTGGCGCCACAGAGGATTTTGTCGCAAGAGGTCTTGACATCACTAACAATCCCCCTATCGACTATGTGGCAGTTGGAGCTGACCGAGGTCTCACCTTTCAGCGTCTCAACTTCGCAACCAAGATGGTCCATCAAGGAGCACCGCTTCTATGCATTAGTGGTAGTAGGGACTACCCTGGGGTGTATCTCGGACACGAGGATATCTACATCGGTGAGGGATCAATTGTAGCCGCAATCGAACATGCCACGGGCGTGAAGGCAATTGCTGTAAGAAAACCCCTCCCTGGGATCGTGATTGAAACAGTGAAAACTCTTGGATTCGAAACTAGCGATGCTGTGTTGGTTGGAGATAACCCGGCTTCAGACATTGCTGGAGGGAAGGCGGCAGGCCTAGCAACTATTCTTGTTCGGCGCAATCCAGATGATATCATTCCATTCGATGCAGATGGCATGGACATGACTCCTGACCTAGAGGTGAACAGTCTCCAGGAAGTCATTGAGATGCTGTAGCATGAGCTATTTCAGAATCAGGTGTGAAAAACATGTGCCCACCCGACACAGGATTTCAGGAGGAGATTTCTCTTGGTCGTGCTGTGCGTTTCGATGTGGAGCGAGAAGGCCTCAGCCTGATGATTGCTAGGTTGACTGAGCTGGACTTGGGCACATCCAGTTCTGATTTCGAGAAATATGAGCAGAATCTCTTTGGTGAGATACGGTCTCGAATAACTTTGGATGATGTAAAGGATGACCCCGTTTTCAGATCATATCGTGACCTGTACTGGACATTTGGAATGGACCCAACCAAGCTTCGTGTATCAAGTGAGGCATTGCTGCGAAGGATCGTACGGGGCCTAAACTTCTGGCGCATATCCACTCTTGTTGATGTGGCGAATCTCGCGTCAGCCTATCATAAGCTTCCGATAGGATTGATTGATGAGACCGCACTTGTGGGAACCCTCGTAGTACGCACTGCCCATAAGGGAGAGGTTTTCGAGAGGATTGGGGGTAAGCAGCTCATATGTAGAGGGCGGGAGATTGTTCTTGCTGACGACGAGAAAATAATTTGCTTCGGGTACGCCACTCATGATTCGGAGAAAACGAAGGTTACATCAAAGAGTAAGAGTATCTTGCTCCTGATCTATGGTGCTCCCGTCGTAACACCTGACATGATGACCTCTGCAGTGAATCTTACGCTTGAAATGGTGGACCGGTGGGTCGCTTGCACGGTTAAGGGGTGGACCACGTATAGGTCCAACTAGAACTCGAGGAATGGTTCTCCCAATACGATGCGCTCGAGAAAGCTGTTTCTGGAGGCTTTCTTGACCAGCTGTTCAAAGCGCTTTCTCAGTCTCTTTT
>WTCK01000093.1 GCA_013138615.1 Candidatus Thorarchaeota archaeon
GAACCTCTAGGTCCTCACGTGCTTGTACTCTTAGCTCGCTGAACCTTGCTCGAAGGAACTCAATACTCTCTGGGGCACTGTCTGCCGCTTCTGCCAAACCATTAAACCTCAGAACTGGTTTTACTAGCCCTGCAAAGCAGGACGGATTCCGTTCTCTCTGGGAAACTATTTCATTCCTAGAGTGAATTCTTGCGACTTATGAACTCTTAAAAATCTTAGCATAAGACGCGAGTCGAATCACGCCCAGACCCAAACAATCGTGCAATCAGGCTTTGGATAGAGTATCTGCAATCCTTTCAGTTATGTCAAAGTCCGTCACAGATTGCAATCCAGTCCATCCGGGCGTAGCGTTTACTTCAAGGACCCAGAGGTTGCCCGCCTTATCCGGTATGATGTCGATCCCCACAAGCATTCCTCGTACAGCTTTTGCCGCCTGCACAGCGAGGCTACTAACGTCCACATCATTGGGGCGAGCGATACCGCCGGAATGGATATTGCTCACGATGCCCTTGCTGGGCACTCTCTGCATACTTGCAATCATCTCATTGCCCAGAACAAGCGCACGGATGTCATACCCAGGGCTACGCACATACTCTTGAAGCAGAAAGGCACCCTTACCAAAAAGCTGACTATGAAACTTCAGATAATCGTAGATGTTCTCCAAGTCGAATTTCTTGTCTATGAGTTGGACACCCATTCCGCCGAATCCCGTGATAGGCTTCAGAATACACGGGAAATTTTTCCGTACGAATTGAGCCGCGCCCTCTATGGATTCAGTGATTAGTGTTTGCGGCACAGGCAGACCTGCTGAAACCAGCTTTCTCGTTGTTTCAGCCTTGTTTCGCATAACGAGGATGGATGACACCGAATTTACGACCTCAACACCCAACTCCACTAATGCAAACAAGAGGCCAACACGGCTGAAAAACGCCCCGATATCATTGGCTCCTAAATCTAATACGATGAGACGCTCAAGTTCAGTAAGATCATTCCCATCCAAGAGGATTTGATGCTTGTTCGTTGCCGCCACCCGAGCCACCTTCCAAGGTATGACTTGCGTTACTTGAACCCCGTTGCGAACCAAGGCATTTTGTAAACCACGCTCTCGCTTTGAGGAGGGGTCGGATGAGAAGAGACCGATTCTTGAAAGGCGCTGAACTGTCAAGGATACTAACCAGCATGGTAATTACTATGTCCTCCTTTTATCCATAGCGAGGCGCTTTTAACAGGGCTGCCCATTTTGTAAGATTGAAGCAAATGGCGTTATTTTCAGAAACTGAGTTGAGCACAATCAGAAACAAGATTAAGGAAAAGGAAGGCGTGTTTCTAATCACCTTTAGAAATCGTCATGGTCCAACACGCCTTAATGAGCTTTGGAGAGAGCAGATGGCAGAGCTTGGGCATGCAATCAACTGTCTGAGCTGGTGGTCGCGGTCTGGAAATATGGGTCTGCTGGAATGTGAAACCGAAACTGGTCTTCACATCTACGGCCAGTGGGCTTTGGCTGACAGGAATGAGCTACTCGGAGTGTTCAAAGTTGACCATGAAGAAGTGAAGAATATCCGAGATGGCTTCGATGCGGGAAATGTAACATCACCTGCGATGAGAGCGATTCGAATCGGTGAAACTGGCGGCGGGAATGAGTAAGCCAAGTGGATTCATCAGTCAACTGTAAGGGTCTTAGACAAATTTCTTGGAAGGTCTGGATTGATTCCCTTGTCAACTGAGAGGAAGTAGCTCAAGAGCTGCAGTGGAATAACGTCAAGAATTGGATTCAACAGGACGTCGGCTTTGGGAACCTCCAGGTAGTCAACGCTTCTTGCCACGTAGGGAGTGAGTTTTTCTTCCCTCTCACCGACGATTATCGTTCGCCCGCCCCGGCACGCTATTTCATTGATATGATTGATAACCATCCAGCTGTCTTCAGGAGTTGTAACGAAGATAACAGGATAGCCATCCGTCACGATGCTGAGCGGACCATGCTTGAACTCGGAGCTATACATGCCTTCACAATGATTGTAGCAGATTTCCTTGATTTTGAGAGCGCCTTCCCTTGCAACGCCATCGGTGAAGCCGTATCCCAGGCAGTAGAGGTCGGTTACATCAACCAGCGTCCTAGCAAGCTCCTTAGTTTGAATGCCTGCTAAGTCAATTGCCTTTTGCGTTAGAGAAGGCAGATCGTTCGTCAAGCTATTGATTACCTCTCTACTCTCGTTCGCATCGAGAGTACCATTTCTCTCGCCGAGCTTGGCGGCCAAGTAAGCGAAGATGACTGTCTGTGAGAAGTAAGTCTTAGTTGCCGGTACGCTAACCTCGTATCCGCATCCCATGGGGACGTAGGAGTCTGCGTTGAACATCAATGTGCTGCCAATGACATTCACAACACCCAGTGTCTTCCCTCGGTCTCCTTTTCTGATGAGATTGAGTATGTTCATGATGTCCTTGGTTTCACCGCTTTGAGACACCAGAATGCACAGGCTGTCATCATCAAGTGTGTTTGCGTACATGGGCTCGAACTGTCCGCAGATGGCTGGTATCAGTGGAAGGCCTGCAAGCCGATTGAAGTAGTATGTGCCAACAATTCCTGCATTATGCGAGGAGCCACAAGCAACCAAATAGACCCGGTTCGCGTCCTCAATCATACTGATCCATTCGTCACATTTGGCCCCTTGAAGCAGGCCCATTATATCTTGAACAACTGTTGGTTGCTCATTTATCTCTTTGAGCATGAAGTGTGGGAATCCTCCCTTCTCCGCCGCGTTGGCATCAACCTTAGATACCTCCGGTGTTCTGTCGAGCTCTTTTCCATCCTCAACTCTGTAGACCTTCACTTCGTCAGGTCTAAGAACCACCATCTCACCATCCTGAAGGTAAATCACTCGGTTGGTAACTGGAAGTATTGAAGGTAAATCACTGGATACAATGGTTTCATCCGTGCTGACTCCCGCAACCAAAGACGACCCCATCTTGACTGCGTATATCTCCTGAGTATCAGCCCGCCCAACAGCATACGCAAAAGCTCCCTTCAAATCGCGTGTCGATAGGCGAACTGCCTCAAACATATCGCCCGTCTTTTCGAAGTACTTGTCCACAGCGTGCACACAAAGCTCGCCATCATTCTCAGACCTCACGATGTGACCAGCATCAACTAGCTCTTGTCTGTATTCGAAATAGTTGTGCAGATTACCATTGTGCGCGCCGTACAGAACCTCATCACAACCAAAGTGAGGCTGCGCGTTCACTTTCGTTGGAGCACCATAGGTGGCCCAACGTAGCTGAGTAATCCCACGATCACCGAGCATTTTCGAGAGACCTAGTTGGTCATTCACCTCATCGATTGTGCCCACGTCTTTTCTCAGATCCACAACGCTGTTATGAACGGCCGCTACGCCTACTGAGTCATAGCCTCTATAGGTTAGCTTCCTGCCGCACTTCACGAGAATCTCGCCTATGTTAGTGCGATTACGACTGACTATACCGGTGATGCCACACAAGGTGCTCCCTCAGGGTCGTGAGTACTCAACGCGCGAAGTTGGGCTCATCTCATAATAAAAGGTTCTATCATTACGAAATCGCTCCACAGAATGGAACTGCTTAAAGCTCCTGTCGAAGGCCTTTTATCGCGGGATGCTCAGTTCCGCCAAGGAGTCACATGAGAGGATAGGGAAATGGCTAGGCAAAAACGACTAGCACTCTTGCTGCACCCGTTCAGAAGGGAGTTATTTCAAGTCCTCTGTGAAAACCCTGGCACCTATCTTCTTGAGCTTGTGGATATGTTGGAGTCACCTCTTGGAACTCTAACCTGGCACCTTAGAATTTTGGAGCGAGAGGGCCTCATCAAATCAATCAAGTTCGCTGGCAAGAGACTCTACTTCCCGAAGATGCTCAGGTCGCAAGAGGCTGAGATGGCGTATCTCACCATGCGAAGTGATACGGCCCAGAAAATCTTCGCATTCGTTGTGAATAACCCCGGCTGTTATCAGGAGCAGATGGCAGAGGCCTTAGGGGTCCATCATGA
>WTCK01000121.1 GCA_013138615.1 Candidatus Thorarchaeota archaeon
AGGATTCTTGTACTGAGAGAAGTATGTGCTGACAAACCTGTCATGGTCACCATACAGAGTTCGCATCAAGCCCGGCCAGGGCGTCTTCATGCAGATGTATCCACCTTCGTTTGCGTTGACAGGCATACCATCTTCACCTACAACTATTGGGTCAACCCCGAAATATGGGAGCGTGGCTGAACCAGGCTTGGTTGGTGTGGCACCAGGCAAGGGAGTGATAATCACTCCACCTGTTTCTGTTTGCCAGTAGGTGTCAACGATCGGACAGTTCTCATGACCAATTACCTCGCGATACCACATCCATGCTGCAGGATTGATTGGTTCGCCGACAGTGCCCAGAAGTTTCAGGCTTGAGAGATCGTAGTCATTAGGCCATTTGTCGCCGAACTTCATTAGCGCACGGATGGCAGTTGGAGCAGTGTAGAACTGTGTGACCTTGTACTTTTCGACTATCTGCCAGAATCTTCCGGCATCAGGATAGGTCGGAACTGCCTCAAACATAAGCGTAGTAGCGCCGGCTGAGAGTGGCCCGTAGACAATATAGGAGTGGCCAGTAACCCAGCCGATGTCTGCGGTGCACCAGTAGATGTCACCCTCATGCCAGTCAAATATCATTTTGAAGGTGTGAGTCACATAGGTTAGATACCCGCCTAGAGTGTGCTGGACACCCTTTGGCTTGCCGGTGGAACCGCTTGTGTAGAGAATGTATAGTGGGTCCTCGGCATTGAGCCACTCGGTTTCGCACTCTGGGGAGGCATCCTTCATCATCTCATGGTACCAGACATCACGACCGTCGGTCCATTCGATTTCGGCGCCAGTCCTCTTGATAACGAGCACATTCTTTATACTGGAGGCTTTCTCAACCGCGGCGTCTGCGAGCTTCTTCTGAGTGATTGTCTTGCCGCCACGGTAATAGCCGTCAGCTGTGATCAACACATGGGCCTCGCAGTCATTGATCCGGTCCTTGAGAGCATCTGAACTGAAACCGCCAAACACAATGCTGTGAATGGCGCCAATGCGTGTGCACGCAGTCATTACGATAGCCAGCTCGGGAATCATGGGCAGATAGATAGCAACTCTGTCGCCCTTCTTCACGCCTAGCTTCTTCAGAACATTTGCGGCCTTGTTGACCTCGTCACGGAGCTCTTCATAGGTATAGGTCTTGGAGTCGTTCTCAGGCTCACCCTGCCAGATAAGGGCTAATTGCTTGCCCTTCCCAGCCTCAATGTGCTTGTCAAGACAGTTGTAAGCCATGTTTGTAACGCCGTCTTCAAACCATGTGAATTCAGCCCTCTCAGGGTTCTTCCAAACGAAGCCCTTAGTGGGTTCTTTCTTCCAGTAACATAGTTCCTTTGTCACATCAAGCCAGAAGGCATCGGGGTCGTCAATGGATTTCTTCCAGAGCTTAGTTCGATCTTCGTGGCTCTTGATGTATGCCTTGTCGGCAAAGCCCTTTGGAGGATCGAACTTCCGAGCTTCAGTTGACGTGACTGTAATCTTTTTTTCTGACAAATTTGTCACCCGGAAATCTTGAACAATATCAATCGATATTTCGGTCGAGGGCCTGAATTAATCCTATATGAGCTTATCTCTCTCTCCTAGTTAGGAAATCAAGGTCAAGCCAGAAAAGAAGTGGGAGGGCCAAGGGCCGATACCCTTGACCTCAGTTGAATATACTACTCCTTGCGAGTGAACTTCAAGATCACTGTAAGAACCACTGCAATGATTGCAAGAACTCCTGTGATCAGGAAGGCCAAAGAGTAGCCGGCCATCTGACCAAAAATGCCTGCTACCAGTGCGCCCACAATACCTGCAATGCCATATGCCGTGAACACGACTCCGTAGTTCTTGCCCACATTCTCTGAGCCGAAGTAGTCAGCAGTTGCAGACGGGAACAGTGCGAAGTTTCCACCGAAGCAGAAACCTATGACCGAGGCAACAGCAGTCACCACAATCCATGAGTTCGGTCCCAGAGCGATGGCAGAGAAGCCAAACATTGCCAGTGCAAGAATCAGGAACATCAGAATCATTGTTGTAACGCGTCCAATCTTGTCTGACAGCGCACCCCAGACGATTCTGCCGGCGGCATTGAAAATCGACATGATTCCGCCGATTAGAGCTCCTAGTCCCAATGCGTTCACTAGGGGATCGATTTCTTTGGCTGCCCGAACAACATTACCCAGAGTCATGAGCCCAGCAGTAGCAGCGAACACAAACATGAGCCAGAGCAACCAGAATGAAGTTGTTCTAATCATTCCGCCTGGAGTCATTCCTGTGCCAGCGCCATCAGCAGTTGACTGAGGAGGCGTCCAACCAGGCGGGGTCCAACCGACTGGTGGGTTTGAAAGCACTTGAGCACCCAAAATAACGCCTACAAGATAGACGATACCAAGTACCAGGAACGGCATTCCGACATAACCACCTGACAAAGCCAGGAGGAATTGCTCCACATAGAGAAATATCAACGCGCCTCCGCCGAATCCCGCCACGGCAACTCCAGTGATAGCGCCCTTCTTGTCAGGGAACCACTTCACTAAGGAGGCTATTGGACACACATATGCAAAGCCAATGCCTGCACCACCGATTATCCCATAGGTGATGACCAAGTAGACAGTGCCCATTACTGAATCCGAGGCCAAGCCGAGCACATCGACTAGCGAGGCGAGGATATACCCTACGCCCAAGAGGATACCACCTACAGTAGCGACTTTCCGGGGTCCAACACGGTCTTGCCAGCGACCAGCAAATATCATGAACAATGCAAATGATGCCAGACCGGCGGCAAAAGGCAGCTGTGTGTACAAGCGGTCCCATCCGTACCCGGACCCAGTTTCAAGTACATCCTGAAACACGGACCAAGCATAGATGGTTCCAAGGCACAACTGGACAATTATCGCACCAACAATAACAAGATACCTATTTCCAACATTCTCAGACATGATTATCGTCACCTAGA
>WTCK01000043.1 GCA_013138615.1 Candidatus Thorarchaeota archaeon
CTCATCTTCTCATTCACAAGCTTCCGAAGGGTTTCCATGCTGTTTAGACGAGATGATGCTTCACTTGTGAGACCTTGGAATTCTTCACTGATGTTCAGAGCTGCTTGAGAATCAACTCTTATCTCCAGTCGATTAGGCTGCGCTGACGGGTCTATCTCCACAACCATCTTGCCTTGCGCAGTAAACGGACCCGGTTTTTCCAGGTTCCTTATCCGATGAGTAACAAGCTCGGTTTTATCAAGAAGCGTTAGTAGATTGCCTACCGCTTTGGGTATCTGCTTTGCCTCAGTAATTTCAGTGCTAAGTATTCGACGAATCTCTCCTGCGGCTAAACTCCTTGTGGCAGTAATTGACTCTGAAGATTCTCCAGCGGCTGCAAGCAGAATCGAACTGCTTCCGGAAACCTGTACGATCCAATATGGAATGGATGTATGACTGAGACTGGCAATCCTATTTCGCGTTCCTTTGCTTGATTCGGCTAAGGCAAAAGCCAAAGCCACGCCAACGGCCTCGGTTTTCGGTCTTGAGTCCTGCCTTCCATACACGAAGTCCAATGCAATTTGTCGAACCATACTGAACACCTACACAATGTTGTGAATTCATTCTCATGACCAATTATGTCTTTTCTCTCGTTCCAGAGTCTGATATATCTGAAGCCACAATCTAGATTGTTTTCACAAGTGAGTCGACGATGTTGTATGTTAGCGCCGGGTTGTTCAGACAGAAACAACGCGTGTAAATGGTGTTTGTGGCAACAATCCGCCCTTTGCTCTTGGAGATGAGCTTCTCCAGAAGTTCTTCGCCGCGCTTCATAATCGGCAGAGTATGTGCAACAGCAAGCCCAATATTCTTGGCTTTCATTTTCTTCAATCGCGCGCGCGCTTTGATTAGCGTACTTCCGGTCTTTGTGAGATCATCAACTATGATTACATTCCTATCCGCGACATCAACATCTCCAGAGAGCTCCACGGTGAAGGAATTCTTTCTGCTCTTGCGGAAACCTGCAACATTGAACCGTTCTTGCCCACCTTCGTCAGGTGTAACGACAATGTAGTCATCAAAACCAAACTGGATCGCAGCAAATTCAATAAGACTAGGAATGACATCTATGACCTCAACTATGCCCTTCTCCACCAATTTGCGCATCCAATCTAAGCTATCTGAAACGTGTGGATTCACTACCCACACTTTGTTGCACGCCTTGGAAACCTCCTCTACTGCCCATCTGCTAGATGATGCCTCCCCCGTCAGGAATGCCTTGTCCTGCAAAGCGAAGGGCTGGTACGTTAGCACAACCTCCACGTGGGAAGGTGGGGGAACTGAAGTGGTCTTGTATTCCTTATGATTCGTTTTTTCAACATCAACTGGTGCTCGCAGGATATCCAGTATTAGAAAGAGCTCAACAAGACGGTCCGATGTTGTTCGTGGCTCTTGTTCTGCGGGGCCCGCTCCTGTACAACTCTGAAAAACGATAACCTTGCGGTTAGACAGCTTGTGAACCTCAGCGATTCGAGCGTAGAGGTCAGTGTTGGGGAAAAGTCTGCGTCCATCATAGTTCCAGTCGGACGAGAAAACTCGGAATCCAAGGTCTCTGAATCTCTCGCGGAGATGCTCTGCACCACTCGCCAGTATCACGTCGTAATCTTTCATGGACGACCACCGAGCTGTTTGCGGAGATTCCGCCTATATGAGACTTCTGCCCAATTACTGAATCTCGGGTTCTTCTTGACCCACGTAGCGACTCCCACGTCTATCATCGTATCCGACTCTGGCGGGGCTACTCAGAGGTAGAAACATAATCTGGACAATCCGCATTCCTGGATGAAGCATCACGGGGCTCAGGTTCTCACAGAATATCTCTAGCGTGAGCCTTCCAGGTTTCTCGGTCCCTGTCCCTGGATTGACTAGTCCCGCAGCATGGACGATTATCCCCAATCTTGCTACACTTGAGCGGCCTTCTAGAAGAGCGGCATATTCATTTGAAATCGCAAGATGCTCGACGGTTTGACCGAGGATGAACTGTCCTGGCAGTATCATGAATGGTTTTCCCTTTGTATCGATGAGTTTGGTATCCTTTCCCAGATCGTGCCCGGCCGCCAGATCCACCGGGGACCCTGGGTTGTACAGCCTGAAGACGGAATCAAGCTTCAAGTCAATGCTGCAGGGCCCCAATGCATTGGGATCGTATGGTTCTATGCGGATTGCTCTTTTCTCAATCGCTTTCTCAATGTCCACGTCTGATAACATCATGAATGTGCATCCTCCGAAATCCAAGTACGCTCTCAATACTGTGTGCGACAACCTAAAATGATTGTCGTGCAACGGTATCGTGCCCCCACAGGTATGTGAACCCTTTGAGTTTGACTGCCCGCGATGTCTTACAGAAACTCGCAGATGACGCAGGAGTGTCGTATCGAGATGTGGCGAAGAGAATCAACCAAGCGATGGCAACAGGGGATGGCTTGAAGCGAGCTATAGAGAATATTGCAAAGGAGAATGCTCTCGTTTCTTCCAAGTATTCGTTGAACTCCCAGGCCATCGTAAAGGCTATTGACAAGATTCTCCGAGAAGATTACACTCAGACACTCATGATTTCCGCAGTGTTGGCACAGATGGTGGAGTCAACAGAAAAGGATCGGTTCCCTGTTCCAGCATTCTTTGCATTCTTGGAGATTCTCTCAGATGTGCCTGATTCCCGTCGTGACATCAAGTCTGAAACATCGCATGAGATTGAAGACCTGACAACAAGAATGATCGAGCTAACGACAACCCTCGTTTCCATAGTCTGTGAGTGGTCTGCAGGAGGGATGATGGGCGTTGCCGCGGACTGTCCTGTTGAACTTCGCGGAATGGCAAGATCTGTCTTTCGAAAGACGAGGATGTTTCAGTCCGGATTATGGACCTGCATTTCCTGTGGTAAGATAGTTGAAGTGAGAGAAACTCATGCTCTCTTGTGTCCTGAGTGTGATAGAAACATCTCAAGTGAGAGGCCGCCTAGTTCCACGGCTCCTTCACGCGCAATGGATCGAGTGGGCTATGGCCGAACTGAAAAGACTGATTCAGCCGATGGGCCTATTCAGTAAGATGAAAGTTCAGTTCCAACGAAATCGACGGCCATAGGGTGGGTTCCGATGAATTTATCTATTGGACTCACGGGGGGCGCGCTCGTCAAACACATCATGGTGAGTGAGGACCAATGGACAGCTACATCGAGAGTGTTTATGAAGGTATTAAGGAAAAGGACCCCGACCAGCCTGTTTTCCATCAGGCTGCGCTTGAGGTCCTTGAAACATTGGAACCTGCCATCAAGAAGTTCCCCAAGTACAAGGAATTCGCGATTCTAGAGCGGATTGTCGAGCCTGAGCGGATTATTCAGTTCCGCGTTCCTTGGACGAACAAAGATGGTAAAATTCAGGTAAATCGAGGCTTCAGGATTCAGTACAACTCAGCAATTGGCCCCTACAAGGGCGGTCTGAGGTTCCATCCTACTGTTAATCAGGGTATGCTGAAGTTCCTAGGCTTCGAGCAAACTTTCAAGAACAGCCTCACTGGCCTCCCAATGGGTGGCGGAAAGGGCGGTTCTGATTTCAATCCCAAGGGCAAAACTGACAATGAAGTGGAGCGATTTTGCACCAGCTTCATGATGGAGCTCTACAGGCATATAGGCCAATTCATCGACGTTCCAGCCGGGGACATCGGTGTGGGCGCTCGCGAGGTCGGCTATCTATACGGTGCATACGGAAAGATTACAAATCTCCACGGCACTTGTGTACTCACCGGAAAGGGCCGGACCTTTGGTGGTTCGTTGATTCGTCCCGAGGCTACAGGCTACGGTACAGTCTATTTTGTGCAGGAGATGCTGAAGACTCGCAAGGATGACATGAAGGGCAAGACCGTTTGTATATCTGGTTCAGGCAACGTTGCTCAGTATGCTACGGAGAAATGCACCCAGCTTGGGGCCAAAGTCATATCCTTGAGCGACTCGAGCGGATGGATCCACGATCCAGATGGCATCGATACGAAAAAGCTCGCATGGGTGATGGACCTCAAGAATGTTCGCAGAGGACGCATTAAGGAATACGCAGAGCATTTCAAGGTGGACTATTCTGCTAAAGGCAGTCCTTGGAGCGTTAAGTGTGATATATCCCTGCCCAGCGCAACCCAAAACGAGGTTGACGCAAAGGAGGCCAAAGCACTTGTTGACAATGGCGTGATTGCCGTTGGAGAAGGCGCCAACATGCCTTGTGTTCCTGAAGCCGTAGAGATATTCCAGGAGGCCAAGGTTCTGTACGCACCAGGCAAGGCTGCAAATGCAGGTGGTGTTTCAACTTCTGGTCTTGAAATGGCTCAGAACAGCATGCGCTTCTTCTGGACCCGCGAAGAGGTTGATGCCAAGCTGCATCAGATCATGGCGAACATTCACCAGATTGCCTACGAAACCTCAGAGAAGTTCGGCGATAAGGGCAACTATGTCCTAGGTGCAAACATTGGAGGCTTCCTGAAGGTTGCCGATTCCATGATTGCAATGGGTTACTTGTCTTAGAATGAAATAGCAGACCCCCATCATGGGGGCTCTGCACTCTCCTTTTCTTTACTTTCTTGAGAGTGCACAAGTGGCTCAATCTTGTCACTTTCTGATGATGTCTAGCAGCTCGCTTAGACGACCCTTGATATCAGTTTCCACTGTCCTTAGTTGGGCAAGCTGGCGTATTTGATCGACCCTCAGGCGCCTGTAATCTTCATCAGCGATTTCGTTGTTTCTTCTCTGCAATTCGATCTTGTTCATCTCCAAAGCGATTTCCTTCCGCCTTTCCGTGATTAAATCAAAACCTGGCTTGAGCCCCATCCATTCAATCATAGCGTTACTCTTTTCTTGTTCAATGCGTTCACGCCTAAATCTATCTGCCTCCAATTCCTTCAGTTTTCTATTGGCGGCTCTGATATCTCGTTGGATTTCATAAAGACGTCCTTCAACCTCTCTCTTCACCTGGACAATCTGCGTTGAAGTGAGCCAGAGCTCTCGATACTGTTCTATATGAACAGCATCGTCTATCTCGCCCTTTTGCAGCTTGAGATCTAGATCTGTGAGTTGATTCTGTACGACACTGAGTTGTGCTTTTACTTCCCCATACGATTGCCTGAGCGCAATCCATTCCACACTGTATTGTGAAAGCACCTCACTAGGCTCAATGTAGTATGGATCCTTATCGTCGTGTCGCATTCCGTCGCCATGGCTCATCAGAATCAGCTCGTCATCAGCTAAGCATATCTCTTAAGGAATTCTCTGATGCACTGTCCTTTGTGAGGGTGTTTCCTTTTTGGCTTTCTGCCTTTTGTAGACAGCACCTAGGGCGCCAACCTCCAGCTTAACTATTCCCATGAGGGTGCAGGGTCCAGTTCCGCCTCTTTCTCCAAAGGCTCGCCAAGTTCCTCGATTGTTTCCTCAAGTTGTTCTGTCATGCTCAAGTTGAGCTTGCCATCCTCAACCAAATCAATGAGCATCCTAAAATTCCGTTCTACATTGAGAGTTTTTCCTCTCGCCGCGAACCACAGGTCTCCAAGCTGAAACTCGATCTCTAGGTAGTTATCCTTCTTCTTAGATTTCTTCTCGGGGGCGCTCATAGCTAATACCTTGGATTCCTAGCAACTTGATAACCTAATAAATTGTTCAGCTGGCATTTGCTGATTGCCAAAGCTTTTAGCGTACAAACACATGCAAGTGCGCTCCCCCGAGGTGGTGTGGCTGCCATCACAGCTGACAGTTGATTACACGAAATGTACTGGGTGCAGAATCTGTGAGCTAGCTTGTTCTGCAAAACACGAAGGCCGCTTTCAACCAAGTTTAGCACGGCTTAAGATAATTCGATACGATGATTTGGGCATTGACATACCTAATGTCTGTGGGCCTTGTGAGGAGGCTCCTTGTGTTGAGGTGTGTCCTGTATATGCCATGAGGCGAGATCCGATATCTAAGATGGTCTTCCTCGATCATGACAAATGCATTCTCTGCAAATCCTGTGTTGGTGCTTGTGTTAATGGAGTCATTCTGTTGGATACGAAGGAAATGCGCATCATCAAGTGTGACCATTGCGGTGGGGATCCCGAGTGTGCCAAGGTCTGCCCAACTGGCGCAATTCAATATGGGCCCATATCTAGTGCCACAACATTCGAACGCCATAGCAAGGTTGTAAGCTATCTAAGAGAGATAGAACACAGTGCAGAAACACAGTCGGCTGGCGGAGGGTCCTAGGTTGACGGCTGGTGGCTACACGGGGCGCATTCTCAGAGTCCAGCTTAATGAAGGGGATTTTAAGGTTGATAAGTTGCCCCAGGAGTGGATACGGGATTACATAGGTGGCGACGGTTTCGCAGCGAAATTGTTGTTCGAAGAAGTGCCCGCAGCGTGTGATCCACTTAGTAGTCA
>WTCK01000078.1 GCA_013138615.1 Candidatus Thorarchaeota archaeon
GTTCTGATTCGCCGTAGAACTTCGACATGATCTCAGGGCCGTTGATGTGAATGAAATTCGCTTCTGACTCGCTAGCTACAGCTTTAGCCAAGAGAGTCTTTCCCGTACCCGGCGGGCCGTGGAGAATCAAACCTCGTGGAGGGTCGATTCCTAACCTCTTGAAGAGCTCTGGATGCTTCATGGGAAGTTCGACCATCTCTCTAATTCGCTGGATCTCGTCTGAAAGACCACCTATCTCTTCATACGTGACCTGCGCCGTACCAATGACATCACCGGTGGGTTTCTCGGCAATCGTAAGTATAGTTGAATGCTGCACAACAACCGTGCCAGCAGGTTTTATCGAAATAACTTTGAAGGGAATCGCCCGTCCTAGAATTGGGATGAATACAGTGTCTTGAGGAGTCACAGGACAGTTAAGCAACTTCCTTTTCACAAACTCCTCGAATCTGGGCTCGGGTCTGATTGGAACCGAGGTTGGGGCAAGTGTGACATTTCGTGCGGGTTCCTCGTTAGCTCTGGAAACTGTCACTTTCTCGCTTAAACTAACGCCTGCGTTTCTTCTAATCCGACCGTCCATTCTAATAATCTCACGGCCCTTATCGCCTTGATAAGCTGGCCAAGCGATGGCAGCAGTCCCTCTCTTTCCTTTAATTTGGATTATGTCGCCAGTCCTGACACCCAGTTTTTCCATCGATACAGCGTCGATTCTTACAATGAATCGCCCGATATCTCTGTGCTCAGCCTCTGCAACTTTCAGAACAATCTCGACCACTAGCTAAACGCAACCTCCATAGTATGAGTTTGCAGTCCAGAAACAAGGACGGTAAATCCCTATTCAATGAATGCCGTCTTGTTACTCTGTCCTGGTTTTCCGCTAAAGAGTATTTCTCTACCACCGATATATTCTGGTATGTAGCAACTCTTGTTATTTGATTGCCGCGCGGTGGTTTCCAATATAAACTCTGACTTACCTGATATCATAGCTATCTGAAATCGCGCGACTAAGGATTGACCTCAGAATCATATTCGTGAGACCATCTCGACCTCTACCTGCGCAACGCCATCCAAGGCGGTTATCGCTGCTTCGATGTCGTCAGTTCCCCCCATTGATTCCTCCCTCGCTACGTTCATTCTGAGGGCCTTGAGACCAAACGCTACTGGAACAACTTCATTGGCTCTGATGTCAGTGCCCTCCGGAATGGCGCCTTTTACGCGTTCCAGCAAGTCATCCATACTCACATCAATGCCATCTGGCATAATCTTTAGTGTGATAATCACTCTTGCCATTCTACTACACCGCCGCCTATCTATGGGCCTTCAAATCCACAATTGGGGCACTTGTATTTGTTCGAGAAACGTCTACAAGATTCACAACGCCAAATCATGAATGCACCGCAGGATGGACAGTTAAATTTCACACTGCTCTCATGCGGTGAGATTGACCCATGACACGAAGCACATCTAATCGCTTTCATACTTGACAAAACATCACCAGACGGTTTCTTCTTGACCAGTTTTTGGCAGTCACTTGCAGATTTGTTATAAACCTAGCGAAGCAGCATGATATTCGCCTTCAGAGCATCGAACAACTTATGATGGGGTACTGGATGCAGACTCGGTGAAGGCGAAAATCTGATGGGAACGAAGTTCAGTGACATAATTAGAGCAGAAACAATCACACTGAATGACCTGTCAGGCCGAGAGATTGCCATTGACGCATTCAACACACTCTACCAGTTTCTCTCAGGCATTAGACAGCCAGATGGCACTCCGCTGATGGATCGACGTGGCCGAGTAACAAGCCACTTGAGTGGACTGTTCTACAGGAATGTGAATCTTCTTGAGAGCGGCATCCGTCCTGTCTATGTTTTTGATGGCGAAGCACCGCAACTCAAAGCTGCTGAAGTGAAGCGAAGGCGAGATATTAGAGAGGCTGCCCTCAAGACATGGGAGAAAGCAAAGGCAGAGGGGCGGATTGAAGACGCCCGGAAAGCAGGACAAGCTAGTTCACGACTAACTTCTGATATGATTAAGGAGAGTAAGAAGTTGCTCACTGCCTTGGGGATACTAGTTATTCAAGCTCCGTCTGAAGGAGAAGCACTCGCGGCACAGATGGCTCGTGACGGCTTAGTATGGGCGAGCGCAAGTCAAGATAATGACTCTCTCCTATACAACTGTCCTAGAATGATTCGCAACCTTTCCATCTCTGGTCGTCGCAAAGTCGCTAGGTCCAAGACCTACAAGACAGTACATCCCGAGGTCATAGACCTGGACCTCAATCTCAAGCTACTGGGCATCACCAGAGAACAGTTAGTGGATATCGCAATCCTAGTCGGCACTGATTACAACGATAAGGTTCCTCGTGTCGGTCCGAAAACGGCTCTAAAGCTAGTAAAACAGTATGGCTCGCTTGAGAAGATTGAATCTGAGAAAGGAATGGAACTGAAATTTCCTTACGTGGAAATAAGAGAGATATTTCTAAATCCGCCCATATTAAAAATAGAGAAACTGGAATGGCCTGATCCAGAGCCGGACGAGATATCGCGAATACTGTGCAAGGAACATGACTTTGGCAAAGACCGCATTCAGAACACTCTCAATAGGCTCTCCAAAGCACTGGAAGAGCTGCATGGGTCGACTAAGCAGAGTGCACTGAGCGACTTCTTTTGACATCAAAACGATTACGTTTCATCTAGCCGCGTGTGAAGTGCTCCTTTGCTCCAGAGAATGGTTTATACAGCTGAGCAATAACTAGTGCCTAAGGACGGACTGCCGAATGCTAGAACGAATGACTGCCGTGAGAGCATCAGTAGCTGACATTATTCGTGGGACGTATAGCGAGGAAGATGGCCATCACGTTGTGTCTCCTCAAGGCGTCGAGCTTCGGCGTGTCGTTTTAGTGGGTTTCATAGTTAGTCAGTATGTAGGCCAAGGAAGCTTCGCCAGCATAACAATCGATGACGGAACTGAAACGATCAGAGCAAAAGCGTGGGGCGAAACACAATCACTTGAACAAGTTGAAACCAACACACTTGCTATGATTGTAGGGAAAATACGGGAATATGAGGGTGAAGTCTACATAGTGCCCGAGATTGTGCGTTCTCTGGATGATGCAAACTACATAACACTTCACCAGCTGGAGCGCTATAGAGCCATTTTCACTCGGAGTGGTATCTCAACTCCCGGTGAAACTGAGTCTATGGACGATGTTCAAGAAACCCTCAAACCGGCTAAGAGTAAGAGTTCAGCCTCGACTAAGAAATCCAAATCCCCTGGCACGTTATCTGCACAGATTCTTCGATTCATTCAAGAGAACGTATCCCCAGATGGCGTCTACCTCGCCGATATCGTGTCACACTTCGAGAAACAAGGTAGTAGCAAATCTGCTATCACACTGAAGGTCATTGATCTCATGGATCAACAGAAGGTTCGCGAAGTGAAGATTGGATACTATTTGCCCATTGATGCATAGTCCATTGACGCGAGCAGAACCTTCAATAGCAGAAATGGTGTGAATCAACTCATGGACGACTATGATAGCCTTCTTGACAGAGCAAGAAGCCAAATTCCGGAAGACGCCTTCAAGAAATCAGGTGAACGATTCCAGGTTCCCAACGTACAGCTCATAGTTCAAGGCAACCGAAGCATCTGGCAAAACTTCCAAGAGATTATCATGGTTCTGAACCGACCTGGAAAAGAAATTATGAAATTCGTTTCGAGCCAACTTGCCACAGCGGGAAACTTCGAGGGAAGCACAGCAGTCTTCCAAGGCAGGTTCACGGCTGAAGGTATTGGAGATGTTCTGAAACGCTACATTGAAGCCTACGTCACTTGCCCGGTGTGTGGAAGACCAGATACAACCATTGGCAAAGAGAAAAACGCGTACTACTTGCATTGTACTGCATGCGGAGCTCGTACAGCTATCAGACCCGTATAGTAAAGGTGAGATTTCAATGCCATCCGTTTACATGCGAGTTCGAGCAACTCATGATCATGTACTCGTATCAATCTGTGATAAGGACTTGTTAGGCCGCACTCTAGTCGAGGGAAGTCTCAAGTTCAAGGTCAGTGAGGAGTTCTATGGGGGGGAACTCGTTGACATGAAGAAGTGCTTCGTGCAACTCAAGGATGCCACTATTGCGAACATGATTGGTCAAACTACCGTGAAAGCGGCAATAGATGCCGGCATTGTTCATGAGCGTGCCGTGATATACATAGAAGGCCATCCACATGCGCAGTGGGTGCGTATGTAATCTCTTTTTGATCAAGACGTTTGGTTTCGATGGCTCGGCATCCGCTTATGCCGGACCCTGCTTTTCGGATTCCCATCTGTCCCATCGTATGTTGGTTGAATTACACTTAGGGCAGGAGCTTCTGTCATCCGATTTCATATCAAGCGTGTGGCCGCATGCAACACACACCAAGACTCCTGAACCATCTTCAAGAAGATAGCGCCCTCCTTCAATCCGCAGAACATCACCCTGAACTAGCCCCTTTGCGATTTTGCTTCTAGCGGATGACAATACCCGATTAAACGTAGGCTGACTAATCTGCATTGTGACGCTAGCCTCTCTTTGACTCATGCCTTCAAAATCTGCCAGTCGGATTGCCTCGAACTCGTCCACAGTTATCAGAATCTCGTCAAGATCCCTTGCAGGTATGCCTGCAGGCTTGAAGACTGACACTGGTGGCTCTCGATGGACCCTTCTATGTAGTTTCTTTCGAGGAATCGCACAAACCCCCTTGGCTCTTGCTAACTGTACTCCTTGACTTGGAACTGTTTCATCATCAAGTATGTCGAGTGTTCGTAAGGCACATTTCATCCACATTTTAAAGGTTTCATGGTACTGCTTAGTTGATAAATTTGCCAGCACCTTGTTACCTCTGTGGTGAAGATGCAGTCCTAGACGGACTGTGTGCTTCATGCTACGCAAAGGAGCACCCTCTAATCCAAGTTGACACTCCGCTTAAGATTCGCACATGCAAACGTTGTGGGGCAGTGAAGGTGCCAGGTGGCTGGAATGTGATTACTGGTCCACTTCCAGCTAAGGATGAGCTGGTTGAGCGACAGCTGGAGATGCTGCTACACCAGAGCGTGAAACGCCACGTTTCAGATGTTGAGATTTCGCTTGAAGAGGAGAATCGACTCGATAGAGTATTGCACGTCAAGGTGAAAGCATCAGGCCGCTCCCACAACACTCTTCCTTCCCACGAAGAGAGTTATCCATTAGAGGTCAGATTCAGTCATGGAACTTGTGATACCTGTGGAATGATGAGCGGAGGCTATTATAACGCAATTCTCCAGATACGAGCCGACAATCGCCCACTCACTGAAGATGAAGAAGAGAGAATCAACACCATTGTCACTCAGCGAACAGTGGAAGCGTACGGGAAAGATACCAAAGCTTTCATCACATCGGCGAGCAAGGATCGGTACGGTCTCGATTTCCGAATTGGCTCAGAACCCCTCTGTCGACATCTTGCAGATGAGATTGAGCGCACGTTCTTGGCAGATAAGAAGGTGAACTACAAACTGGTTGGGCAGAAACGTGGTAAGGATCAGTATCGAACCACAATTTTGCTTAGGCTTCACAGATTTGTTACTGGTGATTTCATAAGGGTCGCCACGAAACCCTGTCAGATTCAGTCCATGAGCAAGAGCGGCATCTCATGCTACGATCTCACTGAGAGCTCTACATTCACAATCAATCCAAAGAGTTCCAAATGGAATGGAATTGAGTTTCTTGCTCCGTCATCTGAGAGTCGGGAATGTATGGTTATCTCTCGCCAGCGTGGGCAGCCTGCTCAGCTCATGGACTCGAAGACGTATGAAACGCTCGAGGTTGAAGATCACCTCTTGAATCCTGAGAGAAAAAATGGCAGTGTTGTTCATGTCGTGCCAATCGACGGGCGTTTCTATCCCCTGCCAACTGGGGATTAAGAAATCCTCCACAATATCGCAAGTGCTCTAAGCTCCCGCTTTTTGATACAATGGTGTCACGCAGGCTCGCTCATGTGTAGGTACGCTTAAATGGTCCTCCAATGCGTATTCTTTTGAAGCCATTAGACAGAGTAGTCTGGCTTCTAACTGGAGGATCAACTTGCCCCCAAGAGGAAAAGGAAAAGGAAAAGGGAAAGGAAAAGGGAAAGGAAAGCGCGGTCGAAGAGGCGCTCCCACAGCTGGCGAAGAAATAATGCGAGTGCGGACGCCAAGGAGAGATGATGGAGAACTCTTTGGCATCATCATTCAGATGTTGGGCTTTGATAGAGTCAGAGTAAGATGTGAAGACGGGGAGATTCGAGTAGGTCGTATCCTTGGTCGCATGAAAAAACGAGTCTGGATGCGAGTCGGGGACACAGTTCTGGTTGTTCCGTGGGAGTTTCAGACCGATGCCAAGTGTGATGTGGTGTGGCGCTACAGGGGCAATGAGATTGAGTGGCTCCAGAAGAAAGGCCTTCTGAAGATGTTCTGATGGTTCCAAGACTTTTTCTTCTTACGGGGCTATTTTCGGTATTGGATTTCCGTAGGTCCTGCAATCTGGAGTGACAGTTCGATTTGAAACGTGCAGAAACCAAACGCAAACAGATAGACGACAAGCTAGAGCGCCGTAGGATGAAGCGCAGAAAAGATGCTGATGAGCTCAAGGTAGTTGAAGGCGTAATCGATCCGCCCACTTTGAAGATTCTCTACAAGTTGTTCAACCGCGGAGTGATTCATGAGCTGCATGGTGCTATCAGCACAGGAAAGGAGGCTAATGTGTATCGAGGTGTAGATCCCGAAGGCAACTCGGTTGCAGTCAAGATATACAGAATAACCACTGCAGAAACCAATTGGATGCGTGAGTACATCGTTGGCGATCCTCGGTTTCAGCGCGTAGCCAAGCGAAGTCGGTCTCTGATTCCGCAGTGGGCAATGAAAGAATACAAGAACCTGATGCGTTATCACGAGGCTGGAATCAGGGTTCCAAAACCACTAGGCATTGAGCGCAATGTCTTAGTCATGGAGTTCATCGGAGATGAACAGGGTTTTCCTGCGCCATTACTCAAAAATGTCGTGCTAGAATCCCCAGTTGAAGTCTTCAATCAGTTGATTGAGATAATCGAGCAAGGTTACAAGGAAACCAGCCTTGTACATGCAGACCTTAGTGAGTACAATATATTATGGCTAGATGAGCCTGTTATCATCGACGTTTCTCAGGCTGTACTTAAAGGTCACACTGGCGCTAAACGGTACCTGTTCCGTGACATTCAAAACATAACCCAATATTTTAGGAAGCTAGGGGTCGAAACAGAAGATCCTAAGACCATAACCAAGTATATTCTCTCTTCTGGTGAGAAATGAGATGCGGTATAGCGAAACTGTCAGAGTGCCCGCCGAAAGGCTTGGCGTTATTGTTGGACGGAACGGGCGAGTGAGGAAGCGGGTTCAAAAACTCACTAATGTTAAGATAGAGGTAAATCAGGAAGGTATTGTGACCATTACCAGCCCCGAGAAGACCGAGGATCCTGTGCTTGCCTGGAAGGCACGTGACATGATTCGCGCAATGGCTCGAGGCTTTAGTCCGAAGAGGGCGCTTTCGCTTATTGATGAGGACACTCGACTAGTTGTAATATCATTGCGCGACGCTGTGGGGACATCACCGAACCAGCTGAAGCGTGTAGCTGGCAGAATAATCGGTGAGAATGGTCGCACCCGCAGAGCCATTGAAGAGATTACAGAAACCAAGATTTCGGTCTACGGTCGTACAGTTTCAGTGATTGGTGCCGACCCTGGGCTTGAGTTCTCAAGTCGCGCAATAGACATGCTCATTGGAGGTGCCCCCCACGGCACAGTTTACAGGTATCTTGAGAAGATGCGCAGAGAGATGAATCGTCAGAAGGCAGAGCTATGGGAAGAGGACTTCTGAGCGCTGTAATACCTCGTCTAATATGAAGTTGAACGCTTTTTCATTCGGAACAGTATGAATCAAGATAACTCCCTACACGGGGAATTTAGCAGCATCTCACCTGCAGAGTTCTTCTATCGCAATCGCCAGATGGCAGGCTTTGGCAATCCGAGTCAGGCTGTGTATTCGACAGTTAGGGAGTTAGTGGAGAACAGCATTGATGCATGCGAGGAGGCACGCAGGCAGCCTGATGTGCGAGTGAGCATAGACGAGGAGCGGTCCGGTATTGTACGGATCACGGTGTCTGACAATGGCACTGGAGTTCCCTACGGCGAAGTTCCAAACGCCTTCGCTCGGGTGCTCTATGGTGATAAATTTACAGCTCGACAGAGGCGTGGAACCTTTGGTCTCGGAGTGACCATGGCGGTGCTCTACGGACAAATCACAACGGACTCTCCTGTGATTGTAATGACTCAAACTAGTCACACAACTGGAAGGTCCTACCAGCTTCTCATCGACATTGAAAACAATCAGCCCGTGATTCTATCTGACGAATCACATGAGCGAGAAGGCCTAGGCACTGAGGTAACAATCAGGCTCAAGGGCGATCTCAACCGATCGAGAGAACGCATTTACGATTATCTACAACTGACTACAGTGGCTTCTCCGCATGCAAACATGGAACTTGTAATCAACGGGTCCTCTATAATGAGGATGGGCTGGTGGCACCAGATGCTTCCAGCACCAACCATAGCATCAAAACCACATCCTCATGGTGCTGATTTGGAGTTGCTTCGGCGGCTTGTTGCAGACACCGGTGAGCGGAGTATCCACGATTTCTTGGTTGAATCATTTCAAAGGATGGGAACACGTACTGCAACGCGTTTCCTCAAGTTCTTGGCGATCAATCCTCGACAGGTTGTGAATACACTTAGTCGGGGCGATCTATCTCGTCTTAGCTCTGCACTTCGCTCCTTTGACGGACTCGGTCGTCCGGATAGCAAATGTCTCAGTCCGATTGGAAAAGATGCCTTTCTTGCATCAGTTGAATCTGTATTCGCCCCATCATCTCTGACCTACGGAAGCAGAGAGCCTACCGAGTGGAATGGCAATGCATTCATTGTTGAGGGCGTTGCAGCGATTGGTACGGGCGCACGTGCGGCCGAGGTTCCTACACTGTACAGATTTGCCAACCGGGTTCCTCTCTTGTACGACAGTGGTGATGATGTTCTTACAAGGATGCTGAAAAAGGTAAACTGGACCAAATATGGGGTCGCTTCGACCACTCCCGTTTCAATCTTCCTTCATCTCTGCTCGACGAGAATTCCCTTCAAAGCCGCCGGAAAACAATCGATTGCTTCTTTGCCAGAGATCGAGCACGAAACGCTCTCGTTGCTTAGAGAATTAGGAAGAAGCCTGAAGAAGACTCTGAAGGGGAACGAACGTTCGGTGCGCGATGCGCAGAAAAAACGCGAATTTGACAAGGCAATGAAACAGGTGGCACAGTTCAGTGCGGAATTGGCAGAATGCGATGCGATTCCATCAACTACTGAACTCGTTCACAGACTGTTCGAGGTGGGCCATCATGTCTGATCAGTCCAAGTCGCTAAGCGCCCTCAAAGACCTCGGAACTGCCATAGTCCAGTCAATCGATAACGAAGAATTCCCAACGCTTGAATTTCCCGGTCGCGGGACTGGGAATCTCGTATATGATGAAGAGAGTAAGCAATTTGTGCTTGGCAATGCCCGAGTCATAAGGGACTCTAGCAATCTTCGCCATATCAAGAGTTTCACACAACTTGTTTGGATCGCTTCCTATGCCAAACAACTACTACAGGCTGGCAGAACCTCTTCCCTAAGAGACCTTTACTACTCAAGCGAAGCATTCGGCGTAGAATTCACAGACCAAGCTGAATCAGATCGAACTGTGACAGATCTTGAGTGTTTGATGGGTCTTGCTAGAGAAGCATTTGGTGTGTTTCCGGAGGAGCGCTCGTCAATCTATGGTCAGGTGACAATGCGCTACACTGTGGCGGGGTATGAAGGACGGGATGTGAACCTCACACTCAGCCCTGATGGACTACCGATAGGTCCAGCACTAGTAACAGCGGACCCGGTCGAATCCAAGGCTGATTTGATTCTAGCGGTTGAATCCGGAGGCATATTCTCTCGTCTGATTGAAACAAGAGCTTGGGAACGTTTCAAAGCAGTATTGATACACTTGGGAGGTCAGCCCCCACGAGCCACGCGTCGGTTGATACGTCGATTACATGACGACCTGGATTTACCTGTGTACGTCTTCACAGATGGAGATCCCTGGGGAATGCATATTGCACGAGTTATCTCCACGGGCAGTGCCAACGCCGCGCACATCAGGGGGCTAACAACTCCGGATGCGGAATGGATTGGAGTCACGGCTGATGATATATCCAAATACTCCTTACCATCGGAGCCGCTGAACAATGCTGACCTGAAGCGCCTAGACGAGCTCTCAAGAGACGTAAGATATGCTGACTCCATATGGCAAGACCACATCCGTGATTTTCGTCAGTTGCAGAGGAAGGCGGAACAACAAGCATTCAGTAGGCATGGTATGGACTATGTTGTGGATAAGTATCTCCCAGAGAAAATCCACTAAAACAACCCAACTCCCCACGGGTATGCTATGAGAAGAAGGAATACTGTTCCATATGCCAAGAGCGCTTGGAAGATGACGAGAAGAAGCACATTCTTCTTTTCGGTCATGTTCTTGAAAAAGTGAGGTAGCACCCAGTACATGGTGAATGGGCCGACTACTTCTAAAGTTCCATCTTCTCTGGGGCTGGCAAACTTAACGTAATCCATTCCAGTCTTTTTCACATGGATCCTATATATTATGTAAAGCAGGAAGTTCACTGCAAAGGGTGCAAAGATGATAATTGCAAGCCTATCCATGTTCCCCAGAATCAATGCCACAGCAATTGCTGCGCCAATTGGCAGTCTCCCAACATCACCTGGCAGAATCTTTGCGGGGTATTTGTTGTAAATAAGAAACGCCAACACCGCGCCCAGTAGAGCGGCCGCAACTGTACCGGAATCTAGCTGGCTCTGCATGATTGCCTTCCCTGTGAATAGCGGAAGAAGAATCACGTATGAAACGACGGCTGACGAGTTCACAGCCGCCAACCCCGCCTCCAATCCATTCATGCCCCCGTACATGTTAGTGGAGTCGATGATGAATGTCATTATCAATGGCACGATAATCAATGGATAGAGAGCTCCGAATTCTATCGTTCCTAGGAAGGGAATCGATATGGTGGTCGTGCCCACAGCCATCACAGCCATTGGAATTGAAGCGAGAAGTGGAAGTGCTATCTTTGTTCTGGTTCTGAAATCTAGATTATCATCTAGAAGTCCAATCATGCCTGCCATCAGTATTGATACCAGTGCAGCTAAGAGCGCTGGATCTACTGCCTCAGCCCTGATGAACGTGATGTAGCCGATGATAACTAGCAAACTTGTCACAATCGCGAAGAGGACTATGTAGCCACCCCCCTTGGGCACCTCCGGCTTCGCCGATTTATGCACGTCAATCCCCACTTTGCCCTTCTCTTTGAGGGTTCGGATTGTGGTGGGCATTGCTAGGAGAACAATGAGGAATGCGATTATGACAGCAACAACGATTTCGAACAACCGGATTATCTCCTCATATCCAGCCCATTTACCATCCGTTTTACACTTTTCGGACCGCATTAATCACAGTACGAAGATTTCCTTGCCGAAATCTATTTTAACAGACCAGAAGTTGGGGCGCAATGTTTGCGGTCCAGTGAGACCTGAGACTGCACATCATGAACGCATCAAATTCGGTGATTCATATTGAGCCTGCTACATAGAAGAATAGCAACAGTTGCTTTGCTGGCGATGTTTGTCATCAGTGGTGTCGCGCTGTCTATTCCCGAGTTAACTTCTTGGAATCCCCAGGCCTTGGCTCACAACGCCCAGCAGGATTACTCCTACGCGGAGTCGATGCTGAACGCCTCAATACCCTATGTTGATATCCACTATGGCTCCGCCGACGGGATAATCGATCCGACAGAGTACGCGTACAGCTTCACAGACTCAGCTACTGGAGCTACTATTTACCTTGAGCACAACGGAACACACCTCTATGTCGGGCTCTCAGCCACTACTTCCAACTGGATTGCGTTTGGTTGGCAAAACTCCACCTCTAATTTCACAAGCACCGGCCTTAACGGTAGTGACCTGATATTTGGATGCGCCCCAGGTGAGCCGCATGCGGGTTATTCGAGAGTGACTCGCAACGATGTCGTTACTGTTCACTACAAACTGTTTGATCGGAATGGAACATTGGTACAGGAGGGCGATGCTCCTAACGATGATTCTACGCTTCCGATAGACGACGAACGATTACTCCATGCATACATAGATGAAATAATCGGCATGAGGATCGGTGAAGAACGTCATTTCATCATTCCTGCTGAGAACGGCTATACATTCACTGACCATGATCTGTATGGAAAGAACCTTGAATACACCATAACTCTGACACGAATCGGGTCCAATACTAACAATCCTACTGAAGCAAGTCAGATTGTCTACAGGGATGACTATGCTATAGGCACATTCCAGCATCTTCCGGACGCCGACCAAAGCCGGATTGTTGCAGCGAATGGTAGTGATGATGGCACCACAACCCAACTGGAGTACTTTATCAAAATGAACAGTACGGATCCCAATGACATTCCTCTGTTCAATGCAACAGATGTACAGTATCCTTTCATCCTAATGTTGGGAGGATCTGAGAATTTTGATGAACTTCCAGCACAGCACACCGATTGGACAAATCCCCTTATGGTTGAATTATTGCCCAATACAGCACCATCCATTGTTGTGGAATGCCCAACTCTGGATGAAACTCTTGGTTTGGTGGCAGAGTTCAAGATTAACGTAACAGACAACACATACGTGCGGACTGCTCACTACCGGATTGATGATGAGAACTGGACACAGATATTTCACAACTTCGAGTCCGACTTGTGGGAAGTCAATGTCGACCTCTCTGAATTCGAGATTGGAAGCCACCAAGTCTGGTTCAATGCAACTGACGCTTCCAATGTTACCAGTACAGCAACAGTGAACGTAACAATTGATTGGCCGTTTACTCCCCTTATTGGAATGCGCCTTGATGTCAGAAGGAGCTTCGTGACACGTTTGTATCATAACACGAAAATTGAAGATCAATACACAGTTCGTAACAATGGAACCGCCCCAATTGGAGCATTGGAATTCTTCCTTCCGCACCCATGGTCGGGCTATTTCCTATCAGTGTCTGCGGAAGACAGTTTTGCGAACGAGCTTGAGATAGTGCAACTGGATGATTTCAGTGGAATGATGCACTTCAGAGTCTACTTCGTTACGCCGGTGGGCTTCCAGGACACCCTCACATTTACTACGACAATGATGATGCACTCATTGCACACGCTCGTGGACGGCAATATCTACAACGTTACATACCTATTGTATCCCACTGTACCATATGTCCTGAAGACTGCGACGATGAAAGTTAGTTTTAGGAGTGGTGACTCTATCCAAGGAGCTATTCCAGACACTGATGACATCAATGTGGCTCCGATGAACATAGAGGAGTTCGACTTCTCGCTACGGTCGTATACACCGCTGATTGCTGCTGAACGGACCACTCAGATTGTAGTCGATGCATGGGGATGGCTCTCATATAGCGAAACAATACACATAGAAAATATTGGACCGGCAAGGGAGAGCTACTTTGCGTTCACAATACCTGCTTACGCAGCCGATCTCCGAATTTATGACGAAGTCGGAACTCTTGCAGAATCGATGCCCCGTGGTGAGCTGATGTTCAATAACACGATTGAAGTTCGGATTGACCTCAAAAGTGACCGCTGGGGCGACGATGGTTTCTGGCCCGGATACTCGTATACATTCTGGATTGATTTTGTTATTCAAGCTTCAAGCTATTCCGATGCTGTCGCATCAGGTAGTAAACTGAAGGTTCCGATGGCAACGCTTGGTGAAGTACTCGTCAGCAAGCATACAATCAACATTGTGTTTCCAATCTCAACCAACCTTGTAGAAACCTCGGGCGATTATCTGCTCGTGCATGGCGTATTCGACACGTCGATTATATACACAGTCTATAACACGACACTGGAGAATCCACCCAGCATTGTGTTGGTATACCAAGTTTCGGTAGGAGCTGCCGCTCGGCCTCTTCTCTTTGCATTGATTGTAGGTTTCATTGCCGCCATCTATGTAATGTACAGAAAAGTAGATTTGCCAGAGGAGCTTGTCGGTTCGGGCGAAGAAGAATCAACTGCAACAGAGGCCCAAACTACGGGTGCGCCTCCAGAGCTCCTGAGGGAATTTGCCACACTCTATTCCAAGAAGACCACTTTGAATATGGATCTTGAGAAGGTCGAGTCCTCTCGAAGAAGAGGAAAGCTCAAGAAGAGGGAGTTCATGATCCGTCAGAAGGACATCAAGTCACAGATGGAAAAGATTGACTCACAGCTCCCATCGATAAAGGACAAGCTCGTCAGCGAAGGTCCGAGATACAGAGACATCGTAGCTCAACTCGAGCTTCACGAAGAACGTATCGAGGGCGCAAAGGCTGGTCTCCGACAGCTCCTTCTCAGGAAGAAGAAGCAGAGGATTAGTCGTGCAGCTTTCGAGAAGGCGCGACAGGACTATCTGAAGGTAATCAAGAAGGGCACCAGCGCCACAGACCGTATTCTGCTCTCGATTCAGGAAGAGGCTGGAGATATCTAGCCGCTTCCTTCCGCTTCGCAAGTCTTATCAAATGAAACGTCACACGAGAATGTCCCCCTGGGGGCCTAGTCATGAACGAGCATCAAGTTTTCAACAGAGATGAGGTTACCGTTAGTGATTTACTTGAGCCCAATTCAAAGGCTCTAGAGATGTATCAATACCTCAAGAATTCGCCAAAGGTTCAATCCTACCTCCGAACGGCAAACAGAATGGCAGTTTCTCGACTGGGCTACACAGACCACGGGCCTGTTCATGCAGAGGTGGCAACTTGGAACGCGATCAAGATATTCAACATTCTCGACGATACATTCAGACCCAATGTTGTGGCTGAAGGCATAGGTGACACTGATGATGGTCGCCTAATTGTACTGGCATCGACATATTTGCATGATATTGGAATGACGGTGCACCGAGAAGAACACTACCAAGCCTCACTACAACTGGCGGTTCCAATCCTTGAGCCAAAGCTAGAATCCATATACTCAGATCCGGCGTTAGCCACCGATATGCTGTCCTTCATAATGCATGGTATCTACTCACACGATGATGATACTCAGTGTCTGACTCTTGAGGCTGGAATCACAACGCTAGGTGATGGGAGCGACCTGACGAAAGGCCGCACCATTGTACCCTATCACAAAGGCAAGGTTGACATCCATTCAGTGAGTGCACTTGCCATCAATAATGTCATTCTTGAGCCAGGTAATAAAAAGCCCCTTCGCATTACTGTGGCAATGGATAATCCTGCAGGAGTCTTTCAAGTACAGGCTGTCCTAGAGAAGAAGATTCATACTTCAGGCCTGCGTGACCATGTCCAAATAGAAGTGCTTGTCAATGGTGAGAGGCTTGTTCTTTCACATGTCAAACGACTCTTCAAAGTGCAAATCGCTGATCCTCCGGATGACATAGATATCAAATCGAAGTAATGGTAGCCCCGCCAGGACTCGAACCTGGGTCAGAAGGACCAAAACCTCCTATGCTTGACCGGCTACACCACGGGGCTGTTGATATTCTTCTTCAATTGGGTTTCTAGTCGCGTTGAACCTGCAACGGTTTTAAAGTTGTTCTAGAGCGTGCGAAGAGATATCACAAGATAACTCACATTGACCAGATCGTTAGATCGTAGATATCACATGGTTAATTATGAAGTGGCAGAAG